>NZ_CFAHBC010000022.1:0-49775 GCF_983179755.1 Brotaphodocola sp.
GAGCGGTAGCACACGATAATAAAAAGGCAGTACGGCCGGCGAGTAAAACGGAAATCGAAGAATTGCTCAAAATACAGAAAGAAGATAAGGAGGACACACAAAATGAAAGCACATAAATATTGGTCACTTGGCGCACTTGCCTGCATGGCAGGATGCTTCTACACGGGCTGCAAAAAGCTGATGCAAGCTCACAAGTATTTCGTTTACGGCTCTCTGGTCTGCATTGGTATGGCAATCTACTCCGGTCACAAAATTGCACCGAAGAAGAAAAAAGCTGAAAAGCCTGAAAAATAAGAACACACGCCCTCGCCGCAACAAGCGAGGGCTTTTTTGAACTCCAGGAGTTCACTTTATTTCCGTCACAAACTATATACTTCCATCATGAGTCGTATTCCGACTTTCAGACCTTCCTCAAAAGCGGTCTTCTCCCATGTGCAGCACACCGTCCCCTGCCGGTCCATAATCTTTTCCCAGAGTGGGATCTTATCGCCGACATAGTCATCTACGAGCCTATCCATTCCTTCCAAGCCACGCAGCCACTCTTCCAGTTCCTTTTCCTTGGCCTTTGCTGCTTTCCCGGCAACTGTGTTTTTCTCTACTGGGTTGTTCTCCGTGTAATGCTCGTAGATCAGATCCAGCAGATTCTCCACTGGCGGGTAATACTCCAGCTCTGTTTTCTTCAAATACTCCTCCAGCATTTCCTTCAATTTTTCTATAATGCTACCATCCTTCCCAACTGAGATTCACATCCTCAGTTACGGCACATATTACCGTAGACTTTTGCACATAGCAACCTATTTTTTACGGTTTTTCAGATCCCCATCTTTTCCTTCACTTCATCTGGCACATCGATCAGCCCGAACCGATAGAACATTCCGTAGATGTAAGTCACTCCCCGGATATCGCCCAGAGCTTTCGGGCGGTCTACCACTTCTCCTTTAATATTCTTCAGCGCCAGCAGCACTGAACTCCATGCTAGACTTTTACTCTTCTCCCGGCGGTCGATCCACAGCTCTTTTGTGTACTCACCGTTCCTGCCTTTTTTAATTTCGTAAGAGAATGGCAATCCAGAGTAGGTTTTAAATCCTACCCCGGCATAGGACACAACCATGCCCCAGAAGTTTTCTTCTGTCGGATCAACCCTCCACCGCTTCATTGTTCTGTATCTCCGCTGCCGCTCTGCTCCGACACTGATCTTCTCTTTTCCTGCTGTGCTTGGGAAGTACACACCTTTCCGATATGGCAGGTACGAGGTGACAGAGGCTTTGGAAAGCTGAAGAATGTTTGCGGTTGAAAGTATGGAGGTTTTGTAGTCCTGTGTTTCTCGGTATTCTTGAAAGGTAGCTTGCACCTTCTCCGCCACTTCTGATTCATACACACCTGCCGTGATGAGCAGCTTTCTTACTTTGATTGGATTTAATCCCAGTTCTTCGCCGATGGCCTGCAAGGACATCTCAGAATCATAAAGTGCCACAGCACTTTCCATCTGCTCTTTCAGATTTTTCCCGGCATCGTACTCTGGCTTCAACTTCTTCCGGCCACCGCCTGGTTTTCTTGTTTTCTTCATTTTACTCGTGCAGCTCCAACGGCAGTCCGTCCGGGTCATGGAAGAAAGTCATCTTCTTGCCGGTGTAATCATCCACACGAATTGGCTCACATTCAATTCCTACCTCTGTCAACTCATTCACTGTCTGCTCCACGCTCTCCACACAAAATGCAAGGTGACGCAGCCCACAGGCCTCCGGGCGGTTCACACGCTTCGGAGGATTTTCCTCAGCGAAAATCTCCAGCTCTGTGTGTTCGTTAACACGAAGATCCAGTTTCCAGTCCTTACGCTCCGAGCGGTAGTTTTCTCTTATGACAGAGAATCTCAGCTTGTTCACATAAAAGTCCTTTGCAGCTTCGTAGTCGGATACGATGATTGCGATGTGATGTATTTTTGATAAGTTCATTGTTCTCACGCTCCTTTTTATTTCCGTTATAAGCTATACAGCAATCCTCAAAATATACCGTGCGTTTTCCAGCTCCCAGAGGGGCCTGTGTTCCACACACGGCATTTATTTTTCTTGTTTATTTCAGTTTTTCAAGGATCTCGTCCGCGCTCATCCCGCTTGCCAGCAGTTTCTTAACCATAGCCTCTGCTTCTGCCTTTTTCGCTTCTTCAGCAGCTTTCTGATCCGCTTTGGCTTTCTTGGCTTCGAGCTTGGCGATTTCCTTTTCGACCTGCTTGATCTCAGCTCTCTGCGGCTTCAGCGATTCACGCATAGACTTGATGTCTGTCTTTAGCTCCTCGATCTGAGCGACCGTCTTGGCTACACCCTCTTCTAAGAGAGCTTTGTCCTTCTGCAGCTTTGCAATCTGTGCATCGAAGTCGGTCTTGGCGCGGTTCTTGCTTCCTTTGGTTCTGGGCATACTTGTGTACCTCTTTTTTACTCTATAATTATATTTTCAAAATGTCAGGTATTATCTATTTCCGGATTTATCTTTGAAGCTTTCCACTTCTTTGAGAAGCTCATTGCTTTCTCTAATGCTCTCAAAATTGCCTGCATTTCATTTAAAAAATCATCACCCTGATCAAAAAATGTATCGTGCAAATCTTCATATACTGCTTGAACTCTATCCATTGCTTTCTGTGTATAATAATCGAGCTGATCATCAAATGCACACTGCGAATAATCTGACTGCATAATCTCACCGACTTCTGCTTCAGAATCAAACGAGGCCAACTTATACAAATCTCCGTCTTCGGATACAACTTCTTCTAACCACTCAATATTCAAAGCTTGGAGTTCTTCTTTTAAATCATCAAGTTCTTCATTATATCCATCATTTTCTTCGTCATATGTTTCTTCCGCAATATTACATAAACCTTCTAGTTCTTCCAAGTCTCGATATAATGCATCAAGCTCATCAACACTTATGAAAATTGTTTCCGCAACCACTAGTTTCGTTCTCTCATAATCCGTATAAACATTTGTTATTATTTTATTATAATGGTGTTCAAACTTTGCATATAGTGACAACACAAACAGACTAAATGCACTGAAGCTCTCGTCATAATATGAAAGAGATTCATTTTTTACTGCATCGAAAAATTCACTATATAATTTTTGGATGAACACCTTGTCTTCAATAATAACTCCGGTTTCTATATTATTTGCACTTTCATTTGAAAAATTGGCCGAGCCAATATAAACTATATCTTCTGTTCCTATAATTTTAGCATGATTATGAACGTTAAAGAAAGGAACAAATCCATTCTGGAAATTTTCTGGATTCAATTTCGATATATAGACATTAATATTCCGTCTTGCCGTCATCCTCATGTGATTTCCCGCATCTGAATTATAATATCTCTCCATCCTAGACGGAACATTTGTAATAATTTGAACATCAGCATTCGTTTCTTTTAATGCGTTTAGCAATTTATCGTCCTGCTGATTTCTTGAAATATTGTAGGTAAGAATTCTAATTATACTTGCACACGGAAAATGATTAAGAACCTCTTCATAATTCAGTTCTTCTCGATTGGAAACAAATCGTCCCCCATTAAAAGAAATTTCCGTCAACTCTCCTCACCCCTATATTAGTTTTTGTTTTTCTTTTCATCACATCTCAGCCGATCACCGAATCCCTGATTCTTAGATCGTTGCCTGCTGCTCACCACGGAGAGGTGTGTGATTAATCAAAAAGATTTTCGATTTGTCCGAGCAGCGTAGGGAGCTACCGCTCCCAGTATATCACAATTTCATCCAGTTTTACAGACGCTTTCTTACCTTCATCACCGCACAGTACATCAATCCGCCTATCACTCCGCCGACTGTGTTATAGAAGATGTCCGATAGCTGGAATGTACCCAAGCGAAGCAATAATTGCACCATCTCTATGCTTATCGAAAAGATAAATGCTATCTTCCCGCTTTGCCACAGGATCTTTTTCCAGCTGTTTCCTATCTTCTCTTCGAATGTCCACATCACTACTGCTGAAAACGGCACCATCATAATCACATTCTCAATGCACTCGGTTGTCAGCTTCTGTTCGCCGTTCACTGTCTCCCAGATGCCCCAGCCGCCCATGATATCAGCCAAAGGATTCATCCACTGGCTTCGATTCAACAAGGTGCGGAACAGAACAAGTGAGGTAACAAAAGCCAAGAAAAACAGTTTCCGAAAGAACACGCTCTCTTTGAACTTTTGATACCACGTCACAATGGCACTCTTCCAACCTTTTCCGGCCTCTTGAGGCTCATACGCATACAGGTAGAAAAACATTGCGAGGAAGGAAAGCAGGAGTGAAAATCCAAACGGCTCATACAGAGCAGTCAAGATGTTTCTGAGGATTTTGGCTAACATTTCAAGCACATTCATTACAGATCACTAAACAGGTCAGCCTTGTACACACCGTTCTCCAGCATCTTTTTAAAGCTATCCTTTACTGCTACTACATCCTCGTGGTAGGTCATACCATACCAGGTATCGTTGGTTTTCAAAACCTTTACGGACATCTTTCCCTGCTCCAGCAGTTCACCAATGAAGATAGGAATCAGATACTCTGCTTTCAGAGGATTGCTCGGTACTTCTTTCTCGAAAAACTCCTTGAAACCATTTTCCAGCACATCCAGAAAATCAGGAGTCAAGCCCCACATATTCATGGATACCAGAGAATTCACATCAACAACCACACCGTCTGCTTCTGCTCCAGTTGCGGTCTTTACAATGTTCTTTGTTTCCACAACCTCTGTCAGATTATTCGGGTCGTCCATCTTGCAGATGCCACGAGTCACACCACCGTTATCAGACAGAGTATTCTTCAGCACAAAACCCGCCATGCAGGACTCACCGCCATTTACAAGATACTCATGAACAGCCTTGAAGCCTTCTTTACCATAGTAGTCATCTGCATTGATGACAATGAACGGAGTATCAATCACATTTTTTGCTGCAAGCACAGCCTGACCAGTTCCCCACGGTTTTGTGCGGCCTTCTGGCAGAGTTCCCGGAATATCGTTGATATCCTGGAAAGCATAGTCAACAGTTACATTATGAGAAGAGCAAATGGAGGCAATGCGATCACCGATGACTTCTTTAAACTCCTTCTCGATATCCTTGCGGATGATAAATACCACATGATTGAAACCAGCTTCAATCGCATCATGGATTGAGTAATCCATGATGATATGTCCAGCATCATCCACTGGCTCCAACTGTTTGATTCCTGTTCCAAAACGGCTACCGATACCGGCAGCCATGATAAGCAATGTTGTCTTCATAATTTCTCCTCTTTTCTTTATGTTCCAATATGTAAAACGTAAATATCTCACCTAATAAATGTCATTAGGTTATCTCGAATTTTTCTAGGCAAGCTAGATTTGATTCTCCTTAGAAAATTCACAATTATCAAACTAATGGCAAAAACCACTGCAACAACCACCAATGAGCACAATGTATTTTCCTGAAGTTCCGTAATAGTAACATTCATGCCTACACGTTGCGTTCCCATTTCAGCAATTTTTAATACGACTCTTTTAATTGGCTCATGCACTGCTAAAATTGTAATCGTATTCTGACCGAGGAACTGTAGGAATGTATTCCGTGTAACGAACCACTTACATACAAATCCTAGCCATATGGAGCCGATAATTCCGCCTAGTATAAATAATAAATAATTTTTCCCATATGAATTACTCCACATCGACACCCCTGGATTCAAATATCCTATTGCTACTGAAAACAAAAGAAGTAGACTTGTCAAAAATATTTTCTGCTTAGATGCTAATGATATCATTCTTATATCTTGCTCAACGATTCCGCATACATATCCGAGGATGTACCACATTAAACCATTTAAAAATCGTAAAAACCACGATGACAAAAAGTTTGCTGGCAGCACCAACTTTAGAGTAAACCATAAAACAGCAACTAAGCAACATACGGAAACGATCCAAAAAGAGTTACTTTTTTTATTGTAAAAAATCGGATATGCCACAAGTTCCGCAAGATATAGTATAATAAGAAACCATATCGGCCCCATATCAAAATCTCTAAAATGAGATTCAATTACAATCCAGTATATAAACAGTAATAATCTAAACAGAATAAACGGCCAAAGAATTGATTTAGTTCGCTTCTGCAAAAATTTATGAAAAGGAATATACTTTCCAAATTTGTATAGTATGTAACCTGATAATGCAAAAAACAGTGGCATATGGAATGTATAAAGCCATTGGACTAGAAAACCTTTTGTGTTCACATGACCAATGACCACTAGGATGATTCCTATACCTTTTAGTACATCAATCCAGTCTGCTCTGCTCTGCTCTGCTCTCAAGAGTATTCTCTCCTTTGTACATCTTGTCAATCCCTTTTAAATTTCTTCTCAACTTTATTTATTGCTTGTCTTATCGTCTGTTCTCGAAATACTAACAGCGCACAAACATAAATAACAACACCTATTACTCCACCAACAAAACACCTACAAAGATCATTGAGCGAATCAACCAATGGCATGATTCCCGCAATTCCTGCGCACATACAAGTCATTGCCAAAAGTGCCTTTATAAATGTTCCAATTGCTTTTCTATATTTAAATTCATCCATCTTTTTGCACATTTGAACTAAAAGCAATATTGTACAGACCGTTGCAGAAACAGACGTTGCGAAAGCCAATCCAAGATATTTAAATTTCTTTACCAGTAAGATATTCAAACCAATATTTACAGCAACTGCAATCGATCCATTAATCATTGGTGTCTTTGTGTCCTTCATAGAATAGAAAACTTTATTCAGTACATCTCTAAAAGACGCTCCCACAATACCTAATGCGTAAATCTTCAAGGCACGGCTTACAAATAAGACTGTATTTTCATTGAATGCTCCACGTCCAAATAAAATTTGTACAATCTCTTTAGAAAACACAAAAATCAATGCGGCTAATGGAAGTACCAATAATGACACCACATTAATATAAGTCAGAGTAAAGGAATTTTTTTCTGCCTTGTCATTTCTTGCGAATAACTCAGTCATTTTAGGATACAGGATCGTTGTCAAGCTTAAAATAACGACTTGCGTAACCATATTTGCAACTTCACTTGAATAGTTCAGTGCAGAGACACTTCCCTCTATCAAACCAGAAGCCATCGAACGATCAACAATTGAATTTAACTGGTTAACACCCGTACTAATAAACACTGGGCCAACTAGAATCAGCATTTGTCTGATATTTGTATCCCGAAAGTTCAATACAGGCTTATGCTTAAAATCTGTTTTCTTTTTCACTAGCACCCTTAGATAAACAAGTTGTCCAAAAGATGCCAAAAGAAGTCCAACTGCAAGAATATATGAATTTCCACTATAAAACCCAATTGCAATAAAAACGATCTGAATCAAATTATAGGGAACATTCATCAATGAATTTTGATTGAAATATCCCTCTATTTGCAAATACGCATTATACACATATACTAGAATAATGGCAATGCATGTGGGCATAATGATCTTTGCATACTGATTGCATAAAATAAAAGTTTCACCTTTAAACCCACCCGCAAACAATTTTACAAGTTGTTTTGAAAAAAGAACTCCTAACGTTGTTAAAAGAAGAGACAGCAAGAGAAAAATATTAAACACATTATTCGCAAATGTGTCAGCCGATTCTTTGTTTTTTCTAATTTTAACTTCTGTATATAATGGAATAAACCCTGTTGTGACTGCAGTTCCAAATATCGTAAATATAATGGCAGGAATATTTTGAACAGCAACATAAACATCGGAAACATAGCTTGTTCCATAATAATTAGCTAAAACTATTTCTCTTACAAATCCAAATCCCTTTGCAACAAATGCAAAAAAAATCAATTGTATAACTTTTACTGCAAAATTACTCTTTTTTTCCATTTAGTCTATGCCTTCATCTGATTTTATTTGATATCGTTGCACGTTTTGAATTAACCCTGTCTCTCTCTCTCTTGTATTTCAGTCTAAATGCATTCAAAATCTTTTTTACAGTTATTTTATGTCGATTAAAATAAGCTACCTTTAAATAAAAATACAAAGAGCTGCAGTGCCCATATTTTTTTAAGTAAGCCACATCAACTTCTTTTGTCAAGTTTTCGACAACATGAGGTCTTGCTACATATTTACACGAGATATCAATTTTAGTTGTTCTATAGGTAATCGGTGCCGAAAAGAAATGGAGATACATGTACTCTTCTTGGCATACCGATTTTTGTTTCAAGTAATAACGTATTATTTTCCCATTATTCCAAACAAACACTTGTCTATCATTTTTATAGTCCTCTGATATCGGTTGATGCCCAAGGAAAAAGCTCGAATGAAAACGGTCAAGATGGGCAAAGTTAGTTTCTCTAAAATATGATATTTTCAGAAATTCGTATATATTTTCTATACCATTTTCATCAAAGCAATGCCCTTCTGAACTGTTAAAGATGTCTTTGTAACTCAATTGTCCAGGAATAATAGTTTTATATCTTGAGTTAACTTCCGGTGTATTTCTATATAACGTTGAATGACCTTGAAATCCAATCTTATCATACTTCTCAAGAATATCATCTGTGATAAAATTCCTAATATCTCCCCAAATCAAATCCGTATCACAGTGTCCCCAAAAATCATATTCTCTTAATTCATGAGAAAATATTTCACCATAAGCTGGTCTGAATTCGCAAAGCTTCCATGGTCTATCGATTACTACCGGAAAATCAAAGTAATCAACAATTCTCTTCTTGAAAGCATCATATGAAATATACTTTACTTTAACATTCTCAGGGTAATTATATTTAGTTCGATCGTCGGTGAATATAAGCCAGTCTATACTTGGATTTGCTTGGCATGTTAACAACCACAAATCAAATCCCTTCGGTAAATTGCCGAAATATGGAAGCAGATAACCTATTCTAAACATTCAAATTCAACTTCCTTTCCTAAAATTAAAAACAAAAACATAATAGAAAGTGTTGCCGCAGGATAGTTATATTCTCCATTAAAAAATGCATTAAACGCAAATATAAATACAGACAATAACACTGCAGCAAATTTGACTTTTTGTCTCTTTACCGTTTGCACAATAAAGTCCATTAAAGCGACAATATAGATTAATAATCCAACAACTCCATTTGCTATTAATATATTCAAATAATCATTATGCGCGTATATATAAGCATCAATCGCCTTTTTGTTAACATAATATACCAAGTTATAGCCCTGTCCAAATAATCTATGCATTATAGTTGCATTCTTGAATGCCTCAAAATCTTTTGCCCAAAAAACAGTTCTACCACTTGTAAACGATCCCCAGAAATCAAAGACACCAACTTGTTTTGGCAGAAAATACTGCATCATATCAGAATTGAAAATGATAACTGCGGAAATCAATGCAATTGGAATTATTGAAAAATAAAACAATTGTTTATTTTTTAATTGTTTATAATATGCTATTAAAAGAAATATTGCTGCCATTATCAAATAAGTTCTGCTTGTACTATTCAATATTGCAACGCACGGCCAAAGCACACAAATCCAATATCTATTATTTTTAGTTTTCTTTATATAATAATAGGATTCAAGCATCAGCAAGAATGCTCCTGATGCCATTCTGTGTCGTCCATTGTAGAAATATGATCTTTCCATAATGACGAAACCTAGCATGAGTAAATTCCCAAATAATATCGAAAATCTAATCAGTCTCAGCTTATCCTCAAGCAAATTCTTGTACACATCATACTTCGTTGTCAAATACGAAAGAAACAATACCCAAAAAGGCAAATACAAAACATCATTAAAATTAATCAGCGATTCTCCAGTAATGTTATAGTCATACAAAGCCAGCACCACTACTAGAGTCACCATTACAAAAGCTTTTATTTTTTTCTTTGTATTAGCCCTCAATGTATTCAATACAAACGACAGCAGAAGCATCAACACAAGTAAAGTAAAGAGAAATCTGTTTGGGATATTATTATATCGTTGTATAATTACTGTAATTGGGAACAAACAAATCAAGCTAATTATAGCGCTATTAACATTTATTATCATCGATCAATCTCTTTTCGTAGACTTGAATGAATTGACTCACCAATGCATCCCACGTAAATCTATTCAGTATTGTGTTTCTTGCATTCATAGAAATGTCAGCTATAGTACCATCTTTAATCTGGATAATTTTCTCAGCCCATTTCTTTGCATTTAGTTCATTTTCAACAAAGCCATTAATCCCGTTTTTAATTAACATGGTACTACCTCCATTTTCGCAGGATATAACCGGCAGACCAAAGTACATGGCTTCCATCAGAACCATTCCAAAAATCTCATAAGTTGATGGAAATAAAAACGCAGTACACGCTTTGTAAACTCTTGAAAGGTATCTTTGTTCTATACGATCCACATAGTATACATTATCATTCAAATTGTTGTTTTCAAAATATTCTTTAACGCCTTTCCCATAGTCAGTATTCGACTTTCCTATCATTATTAATTTACATTCTCTACCCCTTTTTTTTAGTTCAGCTATAATATCCCCCATAAATTTCAAATGCCGACGTGGCATAAACTCACCGACATAGAGTAATTTAATTTCCGCTTCTAAGTTTTCGATAGCAGTACATACATCGCTTTGATTTGCTTCTCTATTCTCAAGTGCATCTCTGTTCATTCCGACACCCAGTGCGAATATATGGGTTTCATCCAAGCCTTTGTCTGCCAAATATGTTTTTGACAATATGCTTTTTGTTATGAAAAATGTTCTGTTTTTCTTATATAATCTCAAACCGAACAGGTCGAAACATCTGCACCAAATATTATACTTTCTGTTTTCTTTTCCATAGTATTGTCCGTGGTACACAATGGTTTTATTAGGATACCTTTTGGCAAAAATCAGAGATTGTAATTGATTGTATTCACACGGCTGAATGATATCATATTTCTCAATCAAGTCATCAATATTATAGATTGCATTTTTCAAAAGTGTCTTTGCTCTTTTATAATATACTTCTACCGTTCCATTGCTTTTGGGAACTTGATAAATAACGCTTTGCTCTTTACCATTTGTCCAAAACACAATATCACAAGTATGCCCAGCCCTTACTAATGCTGATGCCAACCCCAACTCTTGAATGTTATAAGTTGAATTTTTTCCTATTGCCATATAATTAGGATAATTTCGTACAATTAAAATTCTCATCGTTATTTTTTGGCCTCACACAAACTTCTATATATTTCCTGATACTTCTTATTTTTTTCCTGCCAAGTATACTTTTCTGCTTTCTTTCGCGCGTTTTTCCCACGTCTTGTTACTTCATCAGGATTAGCAATACATTCAAGAATAGCTTTTTTCAAATTCTCAATGTATTCTTCTTTCGAATTTCCTTCATAAAGCCAACCGGTGTTTTCATCAAAAAGAGTTGCTCCGCCAAACTTATTAATGGTAATAACCGGAATACCTTTTGACATTGCCTCCAATAAGACCGTGCCTGTCGTCTCTCGAATGCTCGGCATAATAAATACATCCGCATCCGCATATTCCTTTTCCATTTCCATATAGGGAATGGAACCCATGCAGTGCACATGCTCAGACAAGTTCAGGTCATCCTTGCAGCGTTTACGCAGATGCCCAAGCTCCGGACCATCGCCTACAACCCTAACCTGATATCTAGTTTCCTGTGGAATTCTCATCAATGCATCAAAAAGAAAATCCAAGCCCTTTCGATATATCATTCTTCCAGCAACCAGAAAGACACATTCTTCATTTCTGCCCTTTTCTTTGCAAGTATCTTTAATATCATTTATATCTACCGCAACCTCAGTCACTGGCTCGTCACTTACATTGTAATTCTTCATTCACTTTTTCCTTTTCTGTCCAGCTCACCAATTCGTCCGGTCTTAATCCGTTATCAAAGACTAATTCATACGGACAATTTAGTTCTCTGCCCCCCCCCACGAGGAATTCTTGAGTCTCTTTATTTGCAAACATAATATAGTCGCAGCGATTTAGTTTGCCTGTGATTCTCAACTTAAAACGATACCAGCGATTTATCCCTGAACGGACGACTTCAATGATTTCATGTCCCTTTGCGTAATCTTTCAACCCATTAGGCAAAGACTCTCCTCCGCCAAGAGGCCCGCAGACAAATTTGATATTTGCTATCTTTCCATAGTCTCCAATTGCACGGAACTCAATTGGCGTAATCTGATGAATAACGTCAATTTTTTGATCCGCACAGATTTTCTTTGCAAGAGGAAGCACCCGTCTATTCCACACATTAAGTCTTCCAGAATACATGAATCCCTTGAAGATTTTCTTGTAAAAATTCGGGATGTCAACATAATAAAACTTTATATTTTCAAGTGGGTGACTCTGCAAATATTTTTCGACTGGTTCTCGTTGCTCTTCTTTCGTAATCACATAAACTTTATTTGTTTTTGAACTTTCATAAGGAACGCACCAACCGATTTTATCTTCGCTTCCAGCAAAAGGGTTACATGAATAAGCTATATACAGAATATTCATTACTTCGTCTCCATCTGCTGTGCGATATCAGCATCCACAATTTCCTCGCCGGTCTTATGCTTCAGCTGCTCTTTACTTGCCTCACTCAGACCGTTGTTGATCACACAGTTCATGTCGCAGGTGCTGCACTTATCCAGATCCTCTTTAGTAACTTTGCCGTCGCGGTAATCACGGCAAATTTTCAGCTCATACATGCTGTACGGATGCTTGGTAAACAGAGCCTTGAACTTGTGTACCAGAACCCAAGTAGCAGGCTTCCAGATATACTTGTGCATAGCAGGACTTACACTACCGATCATCCAGCAATCGCGGTCACAGCAACGAACCTTTGCACGAACCTTCTCTGCTTCAGGGCTGTTCCACAGCTCATCCCAAGCCTGATTATTCAGGTTTCCCATGACCTCTTTATCCTTGGTACCATTACAAGGCATGACATCACCATACGGGTCAATGAAGAAGGTATCGAAGCTCATATCGCAAGGCAGCAGACGCTTCTGGCCGTAGATGTAGTTGATCAGACCGTGGTTAAAATATGCACGGAACCACTTTTTCGGGCTGTTGCTACGGAGCAGTTCATTGACCAGATTCTCAAAGTTCTTTGCCACCATCGGACGGTCGTGGATGATGTTCTTCGCCTCAACGAAGTAGAAGCTGTTGTGTAGAGATGCTGTTGCGAACTCCATGCCCATCTCGTTGGAGATCTTGTACAGCGGAACCAGATCAGGAGCGTTCTTGTCCTGAACAGTCATGCCGAAGCCGACATCCTTCATGCCCATCTCACGCAGCTTTTTCAGTGTGCCATAACCACGCTGGTAGCCGTTCTGCAGACCACGGATCTCATTGTTAGTCTGTTCCAGACCCTCGATAGAGATACGGATACCGATCTGAGGGAACTCCTTACACAGATCAACGATACGGTCAGTGAAAAATCCGTTCGTGGAAATAACGATACGATCAGACTTCTTATACAGCTCACGCACGATATCTTTCAGATCGGTACGGATGAACGGTTCACCGCCGGTGATATTTGTGAAATACATCTTCGGCAGTTTCTTAATGGTCTCGATGCTGATCTCCTCTTCCGGCTTGGAAGGTGCTTTATAACGGTTACACATGGAGCAACGAGCGTTGCAGCGATAAGTGACGATGACCGTACCATTTAACTTCTTTTCTTCAGACATGATTAACTCTCCTATTGTTTACTCTCTCTTTTAAGAATGACTTACACTATATATTATGCATTTTAGTCGCGCTGGAAAATATCGCGTGTATAGACTTTCTCTTTCACATCATCCAAGCACTTGTCATAGCGATTCGCAATGATAGCGTGGCTCATTTCCTTGAACTTAGCCAAATCATTAACCACCAAGCTACCAAAGAAGGTGTCGCCATCTTTCAGAGTCGGCTCATAAATCACAACCGTCGCGCCCTTAGCCTTGATGCGCTTCATGACGCCCTGAATGGAACTCTGGCGGAAGTTATCGCTGTTACTCTTCATGGTCAAACGGTACACACCGATGGTCACAGACTTTTCCTGTTCCTTGTCGTACTCGTTATCTTCGTCATAGCCGTAGTAACCAGCCAGCTTCAGGACACGATCAGCGATGAAGTCTTTACGAGTTCTATTACTTTCGACAATCGCCTCAATCAGGTTCTCCGGCACATCTGCGTAGTTCGCCAGCAGCTGCTTGGTATCCTTCGGCAGGCAGTATCCGCCGTAACCAAAACTCGGATTATTGTAGTGGCTGCCGATACGAGGATCGAGGCAGACTCCATCAATGATCTGCTGGGTGTTCAGACCTTTGCTTTCTGCATAGGTGTCCAGTTCGTTAAAATAAGCAACACGAAGAGCCAAATATGTATTGGCGAACAGCTTAACAGCCTCTGCCTCAGTGAAGCCCATAAACAGAGTATCGATGTTGTCCTTGATAGCACCTTCCTGCAGCAAACCAGCGAACTCATGAGCGGCCTCAACCAGACGCTCATCGTTCAAGTCAGTGCCAACGATGATACGGCTTGGATACAGATTGTCATACAGAGCCTTAGACTCGCGCAGAAACTCCGGACTGAAAATGATATTCTTGCTGTTGAACTTCTCACGCACACTTGCGGTGTAGCCAACCGGAATGGTGGACTTGATGACCATGATGGCATCCGGGTTACACTCCATGACCAGCTTGATTACAGCTTCGACTGCGCTCGTGTCGAAGTGCTGCGTGTGGCTGTCGTAGTTCGTAGGGGCCGCAATTACAACAAAGTCCGCATCAGAGTATGCAGCCTTTGCATCCAGAGTTGCGGTCAGTTTCAGTTCTTTTTCTGCGAGATACTTTTCGATATAGTCATCCTGAATTGGAGACTTACGGTTGTTGATCATGTCCACCTTCTCCGGGATAATATCCACAGCAGTCACCTGATGGTGCTGAGAAAGCAATGTGGCAATCGAAAGGCCCACATAACCGGTTCCAGCTACGGCAATTTTATAATTCTTCATCTTTATTTTATCCTCCGTCACAAAGGCTATTTGTTAATTAGCCTTAATACACCTTCATAATTTTCTCGTAATACTCATCAATGGTATCGAAGCTGATGTCCTTACAGTTCGCACTGTACTCCGCACACAGCTTCTTATCACCCCAGAGCTTTTCTATCTTTTCTTTCAAATCTTTCCCGTTACCACTCTCGAACAGCTCGCCGGTCTTGCCGACCTGAATCAGCTCCGGGATACCACCGATGTTCGCTCCCAACACCGGCGTGCCGTACATCTGGGATTCCATCACAGAGAACGGGCAGTTCTCATACCACTCAGAAGGGTAAATGGAGAACCGTGCCTCACGGATGAGCTTTTCCAGTGCCTCGCCCTTCTGGAAGCCAACGTTCTTGATGTTCTTAATACCATTTACTGTCTCTTCCAGAGGACCGGTGCCAGCGAAGATGAACTGAACATCCGGCAGTTCCTTACAGACCTTGATGAGCGTGCCGATACCCTTCTCCTCCGAGAAGCGGCCGAAGTAGAGGACGTAATCCTTCTTCGGAGTCTCTTTCCACTCCACCTTGTCGATGAAGTTGTGCATTGCCACGGTCTTAGTAGCAAACAGAGGATTGCTGTCCATCTTGGTCTTCATGAACTCCGAGCAGCAGATCATAGTGTCAATGTACTTGTAGGTACCCTTCCACTTCCAGAACTCAGCCTCCATCATGCCGATGGCAGATTTCGCCGTGGAACCGTGAATACACTTGCCTTTCATGCAGTTCACGAAATGACCACCGAGGCATTTCTCACAGTTCTGGTGCGTATTCGGATTGTTCAGCATGTGGTTCGGGCAGACCAACTGGTAGTCATGTGCCGTGAAGATGATCTTACAATCTCTTCCGGTCTCCTTGCGCCACTTCACGATTTCCAGAATGATGGAAGGTGTCAGCTGGTAGTTAAAGTTGTTCAGGTGACAGACATCCGGCTTGAAGTCGTCCAGAACTTTCCGCAGCTGCACTCTTGCTTCCTTGCTGTAGATAGTTTTGATCGGGTAGGTCAGCTTGCTCAGTTTGCTGCCACCGTGGAAGTCCATATCAGATGTATAAGCATTGACCCGGTTGCCCACGCAGCGGCCTTCATGCTCCATACCGAAGTACTGAACCTCATGTCCATGCCGCTCCAGTGCCTCACCCAATTTGAATATATACGTCTCGCTGCCGCCGTTTCGGTGCAGAAATTTATTCAAAATCAGCGTCCTCACGTTGTATTTCTCCTTATTCTATGTTCTATTTCACTACCTCTGTTCAGATGAAGCACTTCCAATGTGTTGTTCATAAACCAGAGTGCTCCATACAAATGCAGGTAGTGATACTGAAAGTTCTTATGATAAAATCATCTGCTGTTACTGAACCTAGGTAGTGAGATAAAAACTGCTCTCGCAGCTCTACCCATCTCTCGAAAAGTGCCGTAAATACGCTATTTTTCAGGCGTTTTCACTATGTACATCTCACTACCTGCATTCGGTTAGAGGAGATTATTAATCATCAATACCCGCATTACTTTTCTCCCCTATATAACTTCAATGTTTCTTCCACAACCTTATCCCAGTCGTATTTCTTACAGATAAAATCCGCTGCCTGTGCTTTTAATATCATCACCTTTTCCGGATGATCACATGCCTCTTGCAGGCAAGCACACAGATCATTCACATCTGATTTCTTAAAAATCAACGCTTTATCTTGCACCACTTCTGCGCACTCCGGAATATCGGATACCAGACAGCAGTTTCCGTAGCTCATTGCCTCCAACAGACTTAACGGCATTCCCTCTAAATCAGATGGCAGGGTATAAATATAAGCATTGCTGTACAATTCCTCCAACATCTGACCCTGGACAAAACCGGTAAAGAGGATTCGATCATCTTCTTTTGCCAGTTCTCTCAATTCATTCGTAAAAGAATCGGTATCGCTCGAACCACCGGCAATCACCAGTTTCTTGTCTGTCTCAACCTGCTTAAACGCTTCAATCAGATAGCGAAGTCCCTTTTCTGGAACAAGCCGTCCCAAAAACAAAATATAGGAATCTTTGGTAAGACCAAATTTTTTCGTAATCAATTCCGCTTTCTGAATCTCCGGTCGGCTCACACCATTCGGGATAAAGTGGGTGGATCGTCCATAGGTATTTTTAAAATAATCCTGTACCCCTTTACTTAAAACGATGATCTCATCTGCATATTTCACGGCATTTTTTTCACCCTGCCGAATATATTTTGAACCAAAACCGGATTTCCACTTTTCTCTCTGCCAATCAATTCCATGAATCGTGACAATCACTCTTTTTCCAAACATCTTAGGAAGCCATGAAAAAAAAGCCGGTCCTTCTGCATGGATATGTACCACATCGTATTTTCCAAAAGCGCTACAAAGAGCTGCAAAAAATGAAGAACTAACTGCTGCTAAACCCTTCATTTCAATTGTCGGAACAGACTTTTGACGAATTCCTTCATATTCTGTTTTTGTGTTTCTGTCATACTCTGCACCGCTCACATGATGCCCCGACCTGTTGTAACAGGTCACTTGATACCCCATCTGTGCCATTCTCGTACAGAGTTCTTTTACGACAATCTCAATGCCGCCTTCTCTGGTCAGCCTTTTATGACCAAACATAGCAATTGCAAATCTTTTTTTCATAATTTTCTCCACTTTTTGCCTCTTTGCATCAACTTCAATTTTTAGCTCTTCTCCGTCACTTCCAGTCCCACCTGCATCTCCATCTCCCGTTGAAGCATCTGCGTTCTTATGATCGCCATGCGTTTATGGCGGTCAATCTTCCGAACCATGTTCTCCATTCCCCTGAGTGGTCCGGAAGAAACTTCCAAATGCCCATCACAAATACGCCCCATCGACATTTCAATTTCATGTCTATGATTCATTAATTTATTTAAGAGATGGATTTCATCATTGGAGAGTTCTACTGGCGTGTCCCCAGTACCAAGAATCTCAATTGGCTTCGGGGCTTTCTGAAAAAGTTTATATAATTGTTCTATCTGATCGGTCACTACAAAGAAGTATTTTGGAAAAAGAAGTTTTTCTTCTTCATGCCAGGCGCCCTGATATCTTTTGTAATATCGAATCCTTGGAAAAAATGCATCTTTCAGAAGATCTTTTCCGAGTGCCTGACAATAATCCAGTATCCTGCCTTCCTGATCCTGCCTGTCTATATGAATCGCATACCAGTTCGCGGTGTTTTCCTGCATCATCATCCTCCATCGCACTCTCTATAACCTGTACACACTTTCCTGTCGACATTCTACTACTTTCTTTTTGGAAAGTAAAGTGTTTTCTTTTATCGAAGCATTTTCTTTATTTCTAATCTTTTCCACATCTTATTCAATATCACCAACCCATTTCTGTTAAGATTAGACAATAAGTACATCTGTAAGGCAATTTTGGACAAGCATTTAGTTGCTTATCTGACTACTAAAACTTTCCGCAACTTCCATTTACAATATAAACATCTAAAGAATCTTGTTTTTCTACAAAATGATGAAACGGAGGGGGTTTTATGGATATTATCGGACGCATTGATGAATTGTGCAGTCAGCGTGGAATCACGAAGTATCGCCTTTCTCAGATGACAGGAATTTCTCAGTCTGCATTCTCCAAAATGAAACGGGAACAGAATACTTTGTCTGTCGAAACAATCAATCGAATCTGTGAGGCACTCGGAATCTCTGTCGCACAGTTTTTCTCAGAAAGCGGAAATTACCCGGATCTCACCGGCGAACAGAAGCAAATTCTTGACCGCTGGGAGAAACTTGATCCCGAAAAGAGACAGTTTGCCTTTCTGATGCTTGAGCAGCTTGGCGGATTGTAGAACCAAGCAACTACTCGACAAAAAGATACAAAAAGATTTTTCAAAAGATCACATAATTGCGGAATTTTCAACCATACTTCTTCATATTTTAAAGGGATAAGGAAAATCAAGATTACGGGGATTTTTCATGAACTCATGGAACTTAAATAATAGAAGAACGAAAATGAAACTTAATCGGAAGACACTGACGATACAGGAAACGCCGAAACCCGCACAGGTAAGCTTGAGTGCTTTTGGCTCGCTCCAGATCCAGGCGGTTCGCTCGGATAATCGTTTTCCGATCCAGGATGCAACGGTTTCGCTGTCTATACCGGACGCACCGGATCAAATTGTGGAACAGACGACGACCGATGCTTCCGGTCAGACGGATGCGCTTCGCCTTTCAGCTCCTCCGCTTGAATACAGTCTGACGCCGGGAAGTCCACAGCCCTACGCCAACTACAACATCCGCATCACCGCTTCCGGTTTTAAGAGTGTGACAATCCATGGATGTGAGGTTCTCCCGGATGCCTTTGCGATTCAACCGGTGCAGATGGAGCCGGAGGATGATCCTGCACCTCAGGAGAATCCTGTTGTCATTCCAGACCACACGCTCTATGGCACTTACCCTCCGAAAATTGCAGAGACGGAAATCCAGCCTATCAATGAAAGTGGCGAGATTGTCTTGAGTCGCGTTGTCGTTCCGCAGACGATCGTTGTCCATGACGGAGCACCGACCGATTCTTCCGCACGCGACTACTATGTTCCCTACCGCGATTATATCAAAAATGTGGCTTCGAGTGAGATCTACGCGACCTGGCCACAGGCATCGATCACCGCCAATGTCCTCGCAATCATGAGCTTTACGCTGAACCGTGTCTACACCGAGCACTACCGGAATCGCGGGTATGATTTCACAATCACCTCCTCCACCGCATTTGATCACAAATGGATCTATGGCAGAAATATCTATGAGAGCATCTCCGTCATCGTTGATGAAATCTTCGACAACTACCTGTCCCGTCCCGGCGTCAAGCAGCCGATTCTGACACAATACTGTGATGGGCGACAGGTTCAATGTCTTCAGCGCGGTTGGATGACGCAGTGGGGATCGTGTGACCTTGGAGAGCGCGGTTACAACCCGATCCAGATTTTGCGTCGTTTCTATGGAGACAGCATCTATATCAATACCGCAGAAGAGATCTCTGGAATCCCCGCTTCCTGGCCCGGATACGATCTGACGATCGGATCGTCCGGTCAAAAAGTTCAACAGCTTCAGGAACAGCTCGACGCGATCGCAACCGTATACTCCGCGATTCCGCGCGTGAGCACAGACGGTATCTATGGTCCGGGAACGGCGGAATCCGTCTCCCGCTTCCAGTCAATCTTCGGTCTCCCACAGACCGGTGTCGTCGATTTTGCAACCTGGTATAAGATTTCCCACATCTATGTCGGGGTGTCCGGAATCGGAGAACTGTACGGTTAAAGACCAAAAAAACAGAGATTTCTATAAATACAAAAAGACGCTGACTGCCGTTTTTCGCGACATTCAGCGTCTTTTGTTTAATTTTATTCTGTTTAATTATTTTGTTTCGCTTTGTTTACTTCTTTTTACTTCGCATTCTCTGAAGAAATCTCCGGAAGAATCTTCTCAATCACCTCACTCGGATGATCGATCACATACTGCGGATGGAAGGATTCAAGTTCTGCGCGCGGACGGAATCCCCAGCTCACACCGACGGTTGTGAGTCCTGCCCCGAGTCCTGTCTTCATATCGGTGTTCGTATCACCAAAATAGAGTCCATGCTCCGGTGTCTCACCAAATATATCGAGAATCCGCAGAACACCCGCCGGATCTGGCTTTTTCGGAATTCCGGGCTGTTCTCCGGCAATATAGTCAAAATAGCCTTTTCCAAACACATGCTCAATATTTTCAACTGTGCGAGCATGCGGTTTGTTGGAGAGAACCGCAATCCGGATCTTTCTCTTTTTCAGTTCTTCAAGAAGTTCCGGGATTCCCTCATACGGCTTGACCTCGTACAGACAATGCTCTGCAAAAATCTCTGTGTACAGAGTAAGGCTCTGCTCATAATGCTCGAGTTTTTCATCTCCACTGTAACGCAAAGCCCGCTCCATCTGACACTTGTATCCATCTCCGACAAACTGGCGAATCTGCTCCTCACCGACCGGCGGATAGCCAAAATGCTTGAGCACCAGATTTGTCGTGTAATTTAAAGCCTTGAGCGTATTTAAAAGCGTTCCATCCAGATCAAAAATACAGTACCGAATCATCATCCATTCCTCCCAGACGAAAGTAAAAAAGTAAGTTACAGCACTCCCTGCAAGAACAGCAGAACAATCAACAGCGGAAGCACATATTTTGCATAGGCGCGCATCCACTTCGGTATCTTCATACCTGCACCCTGGTTCGCCTCTTTCTGGTAATTCTCATATCCCCAGCCGAGTTTCCAGGTACAGAACAACAGGTAAATCAGCGATCCAAGCGGAAGCAGAAGGTTGCTGACGATGAAATCCTCAAGATCAAGAATCGCAGTACCGGCTCCCATCGGCTCAATACCGGACAGCAGGTTGTAACCCAGCGCACACGGCAGAGAGAGCACAAACAACAGTACCAGATTCATCAACGAAGATTTCTTTCTGTCCATATGGAACAACTCCATATCGCAGGCAATGATATTCTCAAACACTGCGATAACCGTGGAAAAGGCCGCAAACGCCATGAACAGGAAGAACAGGCTTCCCCAGATTCGACCACCTGCCATCGATGCAAAAACATTCGGCAGAGTGATAAAGATCAGGCTCGGACCGCTGTCCGGATTTACTCCAAATGCGAAGCAAGCCGGGAAAATGATCAGACCTGCCATGATTGCAACAAAGGTGTCAAGAATTCCGACATTGACTGCCTCACCGAGCAAGGTGTTCTTCTTGTCAAGATAACTTCCAAAGATTGCCATCGCGCCGATACCAAGGCTCAATGTAAAGAAGGACTGGTTCATCGCTGCCACAATCACATTTCCGATTCCAACCTCACCTGCGCGCTTGAAATCCGGCAGAAGGTAGAATTTCAGGCCCTCTGAACCACCCGGAAGCATCATTCCGTGAACTGCAAGCACAATAATCAGGCAGAGAAGTCCCATCATCATGCATTTTGTGATTCGTTCTACGCCATTCTGAAGTCCCTGTACGCAGACAAGAATTCCAAGCACAATGACGATTCCCATCCAGAACACATTTTGACCCGGACTTGCGAGCATTCCACCAAAAACATTCTGAACGCCATCTGCATCCTTACCGGAAAAAGCTCCTATAAGGAACTTATAAAAATAGTTAAACATCCATCCTGCTACGGTCGTATAGTACATCATCAGCATATAGTTGCCGAAAAGCGCAACATAACCGTGCAGATGCCATTTCTGTCCCGGACGCTCGAGCGCCTGATATGCTTTTACCGGACTCTTGTGACTTGCACGTCCCACCGAGAACTCCATCGAAAGCACCGGAACTCCCATCAGTGCCAGAAAGATCAGGTAAAACAGTACAAATACACCGCCCCCGTTCTGTCCGGTCACATACGGAAATCTCCACACGTTTCCGATTCCGATGGCACATCCTGCTGAAAGCAACAGGAAACCAAGTCTTGATCCAAAAGTTTCTCTCTGTTCCATTTCTTTTCGTTTTCCTCTTCCATATCCATTTTCTTTTTCATTGAATGTCAGAATAAAATCATTGCTCCCTGTCAATCAATCAAATTCTTGCATTCTCACTTTCCCATACGGGTAACCGACTCGGTAATCAGCTGTTTAAACAGCGGAGCCACACGGTCAGCGGTCTCCTTGACTTCCTCATGTGTGAGTGGCTGGTCGCTCATTCCAGCTCCCATATTGGAAATACAGGAAATTCCGCAGACCTTCATTCCCATATGGTTTGCCGCAATCGCCTCGCACGCCGTGCTCATTCCAACCGCATCACCGCCGAGAATCCGACACATCTTTACCTCATGCGGGCTCTCAAAATTCGGTCCGGTGAGCTGAATATACGTTCCCTCTTTGAGATCAATATTCAGATCTTTTGCAGTCTGGCGAATGATCTCACACAGATTCTTGTTATAGATCTCACTCATATCCGGGAAGCGCAGACCAAGCTCCTCAATATTGGGTCCGATGAGCGGAGACGGCACAAAATTCGCAATCTGGTCGGTGATCATCATGAAATCGCCAGCCTTGTAGTCAAAGTTGACTCCACCCGCTGCATTCGTCAGGAACAGGATATCCGCGCCCATCATCTTCATCAGACGAGTCGGAAGTACCACATCCTCCATCGAGTATCCCTCGTAGTAATGCACACGACCCTGCATGATCACAACCGGAACCTCATTGACATAACCGAATACAAAACGTCCCTTGTGTCCGCTCACCGTCGATACCGGGAATCCATCGATCTCATGGTAATCAAGTGTTGTCTCAATCTTGATTCCATCCGCATAGTCTCCAAGACCAGATCCAAGAATCAGTGCCACCTTCGGGGTGAAATTCACTTTCTTCTTAAAGCACTCGTAGCAGTTTAAAAGACGCTCATAAGCCTTTGTCATAAATATCTTCTCCTTTTCTTATCAATTGCCTGTTTTTGTTTCTTTGACTCTTACCTTTTCTGATCCGTGCCACAGAGATTCCTCAGGCGCCCCCTTTATTTCTGTATAGATGCCTATTAAGTATACCGTTCCGATGGACATTCGTCAAGAAGCTTGCCAATTCTGGCACAGATTCCGACACAAAAAGAAGACCTTGCTAACCACGAGCACAAGGTCTCCCGAAAATCTTTTAAAGCACCTTATTCCCTATGCTTCCTTCTCCTCTTTTGCATCCTCAATCAGGCGCATACCCGCAGTTGAGGTCACCGGAAGAGAAAATACAATCGTTCCTGCCTTGCTCTTCACGCCGGCGTCTCTCATGATCGCCTGCATGATGTCGTTTTTCTGCTCCTTCTTGACAACAATCAGGACGACATCTTTTTCTGCGACGAGCACAACCCCGAGGAAATGCTCTGCGCGCTCCATTCCTGTTCCCTTCGCATGAATCACCGTGCCACCGGAGGCCCCCGCACTCCGCGCTGCATCCATCACCATCTCGGTATAGCCCTGATTGGAAATCGCAATCAACAGCTCGTATCTGGTATCCTTCAAGATCGACTCCTCCTCTTTCTCAAAATTCTGATTTTCCGTAAGGAACTGCAACGCCCTCTTTCCTCCGATGCTTGAAAGAGGAATGATAAATGCCACTCCCATTCCCGGAAGGTCAATTCTCATTTTCGTCTGAAGCCCCATCTTGATCTTCTTCCAGACACTCTTCGTCACAAATGACCAGATCAGTGCCTTTTCCGAGCTCTCTAAACCGAGCAGATTCAGCGTCTCATTCCCGGCTGTTCCACGTCCGACTGTTCCAAAGGAGATCGTCAATCCTTCTTCCTGATAAAAGTTCTGAAATTTCCGGTACATCGACCGATTTGTGATCGTCATCATCATATACAGTTCGCTCATATTCGATCTAATCCCACCTCTCTCCTGCACATTATTTTCCTCACACGTTAATGCCGTATGCCCATTTCCATTTTATCTTATCTTTCATGTACCTTTTTATTTTCTTAATTTCTACACCGTTATTTACAGCTCAATGATTGCATCCTCATCCAGCAAATCCCAGGCTGTTGCGCCTGCCGGAAGCGGTGCTCTTCCCTTTGCCTTCTTGCTCTTGAGCTGGAAAATCATACCGAGAATCTGAATCGTAATTAGCGGTGTCATCGCAACCATTGCGACCACGCCAAACGCATCCTGCACAATATTTCCGCCAACGGCACTGCACGCCCCCTGTGCTAGCGGAAGCAGAAACGTCGCAGTCATCGGACCGGAGGCAACACCACCCGAATCAAATGCGATTGCCGTGAAAATCTTTGGCACAAAGAACGAGAGTCCGATCGCAATCCCGTATCCGGGAATCAAAATCCAAAGAATCGGAATTCCCGTGAGCACGCGAAGCATCGCAATTCCAACCGAGCATGCCACACCGATCGAGAGACTCGCACCCATCGCACTCGCCGGGATTGCTCCGTCCGTGATCTCCTCCACCTGCTTGTTGAGCACATAGACTGCGGGCTCTGCCTTTACGATAAAATAACCGATTAACATGCCGATCGGTACGATAATCCATCGATACGGAAGGCTTGCAAGTACCTCGCCGAGATACGTTCCCGCCGGCATGAAGCCGACATTTGCACCCGTCAGAAACAATATAAGACCCACATAAGTATACACAAGACCAATTCCGATTCTCGTCAATGAGCGTTTGCCAATCTTTAAGACAAACACCTGAAAAAGCCCAAAAAATCCAAGGATCGGAAGCAGAGAAACCGCAATCTCCTTTAAATACTCCGGAAGTTCTTCCATAAACATTCCTGCCAGCTCTACCGAATCCGCAACGGTATGGATCTGAGTGACTGCGTATGTACTGTTCTCCGGCTGATAGATTTTCACGAGAAGAAGCACTGCAAGGATCGGACCAACCGAGCACAGAGCAACAAGACCGAAGCTGTCGGAGGCTGCATGGCGGTCACCGCGGACTGCCGAGATACCGGCTCCAAGCGCAAGAATAAACGGCACGGTCATCGGTCCTGTCGTCACTCCGCCTGAGTCAAATGCAACACCGATAAAATCTTTCGGAATCTGAGATGCCAGAAGAAAGACAAAGGCATAACAGCCAACAAGGAGCGGAGGAAGCGCAATGCCAAGAAGCATACGAAGCAGGGCAATCGCAAGAAAAATCCCGACACCAACTGCGACCGCAAGAATTAACGTCATATTGGGGATCGAGGGCACCTGTCCCGCAAGTACCTGAAGATCCGGCTCTGAGATCGTGATCACAAAACCGAGCGCAAATGTCACTGCCGTCAACACCAGAAGACTCCGGCACTTAGACAGACTTGAGCCGACACGCTCTCCCATCGGACTCATCGACATCTCCGCTCCCAGTGTAAAAAACATCATTCCGACAATCAGCAAGACCGCTCCGCACAGGAAACATAACAAAATTCCCGGCGAGATCGGAGCGACTGTAAAGCAGAGCACCAGCACAATCGCAATGATCGGAAGCACTGCACTGAGAGCTTCCTGCAATTTTTCATGTAATTTTGTCTTCTCTCTGATCAACTTCTTCCTCCTTCACTCTTCGCTTTCTATTTTTTGTTTCTGTCCCAACTTAAGCAAAATCTCATTTTGGTTTGAGACCTTATTGTAACATAAAATCTGTGAAGATTCTGTGATTGTTAAGAAACTTTAACGGAAAAAGGAACTGCTCTCACAGTCCCTTTTCCATCTCCCGCTTCGAGATCTCAAGAAATTTTCTTGCGCTCAGCGGAAGCTCTTCTTCTTTTCGGTATGCCGCCACAAGTTGCCAGAGTGCATGCACGCTCCGATCGATCGGGAAATACTCAAGCCCCTCTGTTCCCGAAAATAGAGTCAGATACGAGCGCGGGAGGAAGGTCGCCCCAAGTCCCGCTGCGACAAGGCGTTTCGTCGTCTCCATGCTCTTTGAAACATATCTCACATCCGGAATGATTCCCGCGCGATTCAGGATCTGATCCCCGACAAGACGTAGTTTCTGTCTGCTCTCGACAAGAATAAATGGCTCCTGCGCAAGCAGAGAGATCTGAACCGCCGTCAGAGGTTGATTCTTCTGAAATGGAAATCTGCCGTGCCAGCTCATCGGAAGCACCAGATAGAACGGGTCTTCGAGAAACTTTTCATACTGAAGTCCCGGGGACTCCTCCTGAAAATGCATCACACAGAAATCCACTTTTTTCTGAAACAGCAGACGCTCAAGCTCCATAGAATTATTTTCGCGGAACTTGACCTGAATCCCCGGATAGAGCTCCGAAAACTCCGGAAGCACCGCCGGGAGCACATAGGCGGCGAGATTGACCGGAATTCCAACCGTCAAAATTCCTTTTTTCATCTGTTGGTATGCCTCAAGCTCCACGCGCATCTGGCGCGAAAGTGCCTGCACCCGCTCAAGCCGATCGAGAATGATCCCTCCTGCTACTGTCTCCTCGACGCCCTCACTCGTTCTCAAAAACAGCGAGATTCCGAGGCTTTCCTCGATTTGAATCACCGCCTGACTCAGCGACGGCTGTGCGATAAAAAGCTCATCCGCTGCCCGGGAAATATTTTTCTGCTGGCGAATCTCAATCAGATAGCGGACATCACTCTCTGTCCACTCGCGCAAGTAGGAAGTCTCAATATTCCCGAGTGTGCGAATTTTCATAAAGATCTCTCGAATCCTTCTGCCAAATGCCAGAACAACCTCTCCCTCCGGTGTCGGCACAACGCCACTGTGACTGCGCCGAAACAGAGTCACTCCGAGTTCTTCCCCGACGGACCGGACAACCCGGTTTAAAGTCGAGGCATCGCGCTTGAGCAGAGAGGAAGCCTTCTGGATGCTTCCCTGCTCTGCAATCGTCTCAAGGTAACGCAGTTGCCGTTCATTCATCTTCTCTCTTCCCCTCTTTCTTCTGTAATAACCAAAATCTCCAAACTAAAATCTTTTATCTCAGCAAATCTCTCCGGCTGTGATACGTTGTGTGAAGCAGTTTGTGGGAGCGCTCACCGAGCGGTTCTCCGAGATACTCCTCGTAAAGTCTCTGCACATACGGATTCTCATGGGATTTGCGGATCGGCAGGCTTCTGTCCTCCTCATAGATTGCGCGTCTTCTCTCTGCAAGAATCCGGCGCGTCTTCGGCGCATTTCCGCCACCTCCGATACATCCGCCCTCGCACGCCATGACCTCAATGAACTGATATGGGGAGGTTCCCGCCTTGACTTCATCGAGCACCTTTCTCGCATTGCTCAGAGCATGAACGACTGCGACGCGAACCTTCATTCCATTGAGATCGATCTCCGCTTCACGGATTCCCTCTGTTCCACGCACCTGGTCAAACTCGAGACGCGGTAAAGTTTCTCCGGTTACAACCTCATAGACCGTGCGCAGAGCTGCCTCCATCACACCGCCGGTCGTTCCAAAGATCTGACCGGCTCCGCTTCCGAGACCGAACGGGCTGTCAAATTCCTGATCCTCGAGATCGTCAAAATGAATTCCTGCGGTGCGGATCATCTTCGCAAGCTCCTCAACCGTGATCGAGATGTCGACATCCTGATAACCGCTGTCACACATCTCCGAGCGCTTGCACTCAAATTTCTTTGCGGTACACGGCATGACAGAGACACTGCAAATATTCTTCGGATCGATCTCTGCTTTCTTCGCGTAGTAAGTCTTGATCACAGCGCCGAACATCTGCTGTGGGGACTTTGCGCTCGAGAGATGAGAGAGCTGTTCGTAACCATAGGTCTCACAGTACTTGACCCACGCCGGACAGCACGAGGTCATCATCGGGAGAGTTCCACCATTTTTCAGGCGATTTAAGAACTCATTTCCCTCCTCCATAATCGTCAGATCTGCGGTGAAATCCGAGTCGAACACTTTTGAAAATCCGATTTTTCGCATTGCGTGGATGATTTTTCCTGTCGTCACCGTGCCGGGTGCATAGCCAAGAGACTCCGCGAGCGTGATGCGCACCGACGGCGCTATCTGAGCGACAACGTGTTTTCCCTTTGCGATCTGATCGTAAACCTCATCCGTATTGTCACGGATTGAGAGTGCACCGACCGGGCAGACCTGAATACACTGACCGCAGTTGACACAGCAGGTATCGACGAGCTTCTTGCCATACGGCGGAACCACTGCGGTTCCATATCCACGATTCTCTTTTGCCATAACCGTGATTCCCTGTCCCTTTGTGCACGCCTCGACACAGCGTCCGCAGAGAATGCACTTGCTCATATCACGGACAATCGACGGTGACGAATCGTCAAACCGACTCTCTCTCACATCGCGCTCATAGCGGTTCGGGCGATTCATATTTAAGTCGCGCGCCACTTTCTGAAGCTGACATTTTCCATTCTTGGAGCAGACGAGACAGTCCTGTGGATGTCTTGCGAGAATCAGCTCCATGATGTTCTTTCTTGCCTTGATGACCTTCGGGGATGCCGTCTTGACTACCATTCCCTCCGAGACCGGCATACTGCATGCGGTCGGCAGAAGGCGCTGTCCCTCGACCTCGACCACACAGATTCGACAGACTGCCTTGACAGCCTGATCTTCATGATGGCAGAGCGTAGGGATGTGAACGTTGAGCCTTCTGGCTGCCTCCAAGATCGTCGTTCCCTCCTCTACCGCAATCGCTTCTCCATCTATCGTCAGATTAATCATACTGCATCGTCCTCCTCACTGCACACATGGCAGTATTCCCGGTCAATATGGCGCAGATAACAAGAATAAAAGTTCTGGATACTGCTCGTCACCGGAACTGCTGTGGAGTGACCAAGTCCACACAGTGCGGTCAGACGCATCGTCTCTGCCAGATCCTCAATCGTTTCAATGTCCCGGATGCTTCCGCGTCCCTCCGCGATCTTGCAGATCAGCTGATAGAGTCGCGTACCGCCCTCTCGGCACGGTGTACATTTTCCACAGGACTCATCCTTAAAGAATTCCAGGTTGTTTCGCACAATATCAATGATGCAGTTGCGATCATCCATCACAAGGATCGTTCCACATCCGAGACGACCGCCCGAGTTTGACACCTGATCGATGTCGAGCGTCATGTCGATCTGGGACGCGTTGATGATTGCACCGGATGCACCACCGGTCTGAACCGCAAGCAGCTCGCGACCTTCCTCCATGCCACCGCAGACCTCATAGATCAGATCCTTTAAATTGATTCCCATCGGGAACTCAAAAACACCTCGGCGCTTGACATTTCCGCAGACCGTAAACAGCTTTGTGCCCGGGCTGTTGTCGGTTCCGATTGTGCGGTACCACTCCCAGCCGTTCCGAAAGATCGGTGCAATATTTGCGAGTGTCTCGACGTTGTTGAGCACCGTCGGCTTTCCGAAAAGACCTGAGATACCCGGAAACGGCGGGCGGAATCTCGGCTCTCCTCGTTTTCCCTCGATCGATTCAAAGAGTGCGGTCTCCTCACCGCAGACGTAAGCGCCTGCACCGGAGCGGAGCTTGATGTCAAAGTCAAATCCGCTTCCCATGATGTTATTTCCCAGACAATGCTCCTCTCTCGAGGATTCCAACGCCTGCTCAAGTACCGGAACAAGGTAGGCATACTCGGCGCGCAGATAGATGAAACCGACATGGGCATTGACTGCCTTTGCGACGATCGCCATTCCCTCAAAGACCGCACACGGATCACAGGAGAGAAGAATACGGTCTTTGTTTGTTCCCGGCTCTCCCTCATCGGCGTTGCAGACGATGTATTTCACATCACCCGGAGCGTCATAGGCAAACTGGATTTTGCGGAAGGTCGGGAAACCTGCGCCTCCGCGTCCGCGAAGCCCTGCAAGGCGAAGCTCCTCGATGATCTCCGCTCCGGTCATTGAGAGTGCCCGCTTGAGCGCCTCATATCCACTGGTCGCGATGTACTCGGATGCCTTTCTCGGATTGATTTTTCCACGATTTCTCAAAAGAATCTGTCGCTCTTCCATCTCCTACACCTCCCCGCGGATATACCGCTTCACGATATCCCGGACACTCTCCGGTGTCAGGTTGACGTAAGCCTTCTCATTGATCATGATTGCCGGTGACTGCTCGCACACGCCGAGACACGGACAATATTCAAGCGTAAATCTCCGATCCTCCGTCGTCTCACCCATCTTGATCTGAAGCAGATCTTCCAGTGCCCGGACAATCTCTTTTGCGCCACGCACATGACAAGGAGCACTCTTGCACATGCGGATCACATATTTTCCGCGCGGTTTTACGGAAAGCATCGCATAGAACGTGACAAAACTGTAAACCTGCGTCTGCGGGATATCCATCTCTCGCGCAATCACCGAGGCAACTGATGCAGAAAATGCCGGTTCAATCTTTTGAACCTTTGTAATCACCTTCATCAGCATCTCCGGTCTCCCTTTGTAGTGGGAAGCAATCTCCGCAATCTTCACCAGCTGGGATGACGGGGTCTTGTAACTGTAATTCTCCTCTTCTCTCATCCGGACTCTTCTCCTTTCAAAACAGGTCTGAAACATAGCCCTTGCTTGTCCAACAAAATCTCTTATCGAATATTTTCTTAAATATTCTCTCTGACCTGCCCGTTTTTTCTGAAAATAAGTATAGGAGAAGATGCACTTTACGTCTAATATGGAAAATGCGTGCCATGTTATAGATTTTATGCGTTTTTATTTATTTTTTATCATTAACAAGTGCATGAAATCTATGTTTGTTAAAAAACAAACGACAGTCATCTAAGTCCTCAGGTAATAATAGTCTCAGCTTAGATAACTGCCGTATCCGTAAAATAATAAACAATAATAAACGCTCCAGCAGTGAGTAAGTTCCTGCAAACCCGTGTGAGACGTCGGTGTTTAGACTGCGTATTTTGCAGTCTTATGCACCGTTACGTCGAACCCGGAGTGAAAACGAGTTTGCAGAACTTTGCTCACTGTCGGAGCGGAACTATCACCATTATAATCCTCACAACATAAAAGCTCTCATCAATTCGCAAACTGGCTGTTATACAGCGTTGCGTAGAATCCATTCTTTGCAAGCAGGCTTTCGTGATTGCCCTGCTCGATGATATGACCATCCTTCATCACAAGGATCACATCTGCCTCGCGGATCGTCGACAGACGGTGAGCAACGATAAAGCTCGTTCTTCCCTGCATCATCGTTGCAAATGCTTTCTGGATTCGAATCTCGGTCATTGTATCGATCGACGAGGTTGCCTCATCGAGAATCAGCATCGGAGGCAGGCAGAGCATCACACGCGCGATACACAGAAGCTGTTTCTGACCCTGAGACAGGTTTCCGCCGTCCTCAGAGATCACCGTATCATATCCCTGTGGCATACGCTTGATGAAGCTGTGTGCATGGGCGGATTTTGCTGCCTGAATCATCTCTTCCTCGGTTGCATCCGGCTTGCCGTAGCAGATATTCTCGCGGATTGTACCGGACTTGAGCCAGGTCTCCTGAAGCACCATTCCGTAGCTTGCGCGCAGGCTCTTTCTCGTCGCATGGCGAATATCCGTTCCGGACACCTTGATCGAACCGTCATTCACGTCATAGAAGCGCATCAGCAGGTTGATGATCGTCGTCTTTCCACATCCGGTCGGTCCGACAAGTGCAATTCTCTGACCCGGCTTTACGTCAAGGTTCAGATCCTCAATCAGCGGAACTTCCGGCACATAGGAGAATTTTACATGGTCGAGTGTTACACTTCCGTCCACATGGTCGAGTGTCACTGCGTCTGCATCCTCTGCCTTGAATGCCGGCTCATCGATGAGCTCAAGGACACGGGCTGCACACGCAAGTGCATTCTGAAGCTCAGTCACAACACCGGAGATCTCATTGAACGGCTTTGTGTACTGATTTGCATAGCTCAAGAAAATCGAGAGCTGACCGACACTGAGCATTCCGCGGATCGCTGCAAATGCACCGACAACACCGACACTCGCATATACCATGCTGTTGACGAAACGTGTTGACGGATTCGTGATCGAGGAGAAGAAAATTGCGCGCAGACTGCATTTCTGAAGACGGGAGTTGATCTCCTCAAAGCGCTTCTGCGCCTCATCCTCATAGCCAAATGCCTGTACCACCTTCTCATTTCCAATCATCTCATTGACGAGGGAGGTCATCTCACCTCGGGTCTGAGACTGGAGTTTGAACATCGAAAACGTCTTCTTCGCAATGAAACTTGCAACAAACAGAGAAAGCGGAGTTACCAGTACCACGACAAGAGTGATGATCGGATTGACAATCAGCATGAAACCGAGAGTTCCGAGAATCGTCAGCACACCGGTGAACAGCTGGGTAAAGCCCATCAGAAGTCCATCGGAGAACTGATCAATATCCGCGATGATTCGGCTGATGATATCACCGTCCTGATGAGAATCCAGATAAGACAGCGGAAGTTCTTCAAGATGATTGAATGCCTTGGTACGAATATCTTTTACAACCTGGAACGTGATCTTGTTATTGATATGGTTCATCAGCCACTGTGCGCCTGCTGTGATACAGATCACAATTGCAACTTTTCTGAGGATTACAAAAAGTCCTGCAAAATCCACCTGATCCTGTCCGACAATCAGATCCACACCGTTACCGATCAGAATCGGAGCATACAGCGTCGTCGCCACAGTCACTCCCGCAAGCACAAGAGACAGCAGGACCAGCCATTTGTAAATACCGATGTAATTCAAAATCCGCTTGAGTGTGGATTTGTGTTTTCCAAAATCAATTTTCTGCTTTGCCATCTCACTTCACCTCCTCTTTGGAAAGCTGGGACAGACAGATCTCCTTATAAATCTCACAGGATTCAAGAAGCTCTGCATGAGTGCCACAGCCTGCCATCTTTCCATCGTCGAGAACAACGATCTGATCGGCATTCTTGATCGTCGTCGCACGCTGAGAGACGATAAAGACCGTCATGCCGTCCGTGTTCTCCCGGATTGCATGGCGAAGCTTTGCATCCGTCGCAAAGTCGAGCGCGGAAGCACTGTCATCCATGATCAGAATCTCCGGATTTCTGACAAGCGCACGCGCAATCGTCAGACGCTGGCGCTGACCACCCGAGAGATTGCGTCCGTTCTGCTCAATGAACAGATTCAGACCCTTGCCCTTTCCGTCGACAAACTCTCTCGCCTGAGCAATGTCAAGTGCGCGGTAGATCTCCTCATCCGTCGCATCCTTCTTGCCCCATCTCATATTTTCACGGAGTGTTCCCTCAAACAGAACCGCCTTCTGCGGAACGACACCGATGCGATTGCGCAGATCTTTGAGTGCATACTCGCGCACATCCACGCCATCGATGCTCACACTTCCCTGACGCACATCGTAAAAACGCGGAATCAGGTTGACAAGTGAAGATTTTCCAGAGCCTGTTCCTCCGATGACGCCGATTGTCTGTCCGCGCTTCACGGTCAGGTTGATGTCGGTGAGGGAATCCTCTTTTGCATTTTTATACGCAAAATCCACATGATTGAAGACAACGGCATCAACAGGATTTCCCTCGGATTTTGCAGAATCTGCTGTCTTTGCATTCGGCACCTCCTTGATACTGCTTTCCGTATCGAAAACTTTGTTGACACGGTTTGCGCACGCGAGTGCCTTGGAAATCGAGACAATCAGGTTTGCCATCTTGATCAGCTCAACAAGAATCTGGGACATGTAGTTGACAAGAGCTACGGTCTGACCCTGGGTGATGATACCCTGATTTACCTGTTTTCCGGCAATCCAGACGATCGCGATCGTCGCACCGTTGATAATCACATAAGTCACCGGATTCATCATTGCAGAAATCTTTCCGACAAAAATCTGCATATCAACAAGCAGGCTGTTCTCCTGATCGAAATTCTTGATCTCATCCTCCTGACGGTTAAATGCACGGATGACGCGCACACCGGTCAGGTTCTCTCTCGTCGAACGGGTCACACTGTCGAGCTGTCGCTGTACCTTCTTATAAAGTGGCATACTCACAAGCATGATACCGAAGACTACGACACTCAGTGCCGGAATCGCGACAACAAACACAAGTGCTGCCTTCACGTTGACCGTAAATGCCATAACCATCGCACCGAAGACGATGAACGGGGAACGCAGAAGCAGACGCAGTGCCAGATTCAGTCCGGACTGCACCTGGTTAATATCACTCGTCATTCGCGTGATCAGCGTCGCCGTTCCCATCGTATCCTGCTCACTGTACGACAACATTCCAATATGTTTAAACAGATCTCTTCTCAGTGCTGTCGAGACTCCTACCGCCGACTTTGCAGCAAAATACTGCGCGGTCAGAGAACAGGTGAGTCCGATCGCAGCGAGAAGCAGTAAAAGTCCGCCCATCTTTACGATATAGCTTCCGTTCTGATCGCGGATGCCGACATCGATGATCTGTGCCATGACGAGCGGGACAAAGAGTTCAAAGCTGGCTTCCAGCATTTTGAACAGCGGTGCAAGAATACTCTCGCGCCGGTACTCCTTTAAGTACTTCAGCAATCGCTTCATAACCTACAACCCTCCAGTAAAAATATCGTTACAATTCACCAATACAGTGTTATCAGTATACCACCGCATGCATAAAAAATCTAGCTACGATTATTATCTGAGTCTCATTATAAATTCTTTCTGTCCGCAATTTGTGGGAATCGATGGGGATTCTTGTACTTTTTTTCTTCCCATGATAATATAATACTGATAATGTAATACACACGGCACATACCCATTCAAGTGCCCGCAATCACCGGAGTAAATTATTTATGATAATCAATCTGATCCTGCTATTTAAACGAATTTGGAAAATATGGAAGAAGTACACGGAGGATGAAGTCACCGTCTATGCGGCTCAGGCATCCTTTTTTATCGTGATCGCTTTTTTTCCATTTATTATGTTGCTTTTGACAACGCTTCAGTTCATCCCCAATGTCAACAAGTCTGACCTGCTGACACTCCTTGTGAAAATCATGCCAAACATGCTCGACTCCCTCGTCGTCGGGATTGTCGATGACCTCTACATCAAGTCGCCGGCAACCATCCTCTCGCTCTCCGCAGTCTCGACGCTCTGGTCTTCCGCCCGCGGAATGCTCAGCATTGAGCGCGGACTGAATCGAATCTATGGAATCACAGAAAAGCGCAGTTACCTTCTTCGCCGTCTGATCTGCTCATTCTACACGCTGATCCTCATGGCAGTCTGTGTCTTCGCGCTCGTGCTCCTCGTCCTCGGAAATGCGATCCACGCTCTGGCGGTTCGCCTGTTTCCATTTTTGAATCCCCTGCTCACCAATGTCATCAGTCTGCGAAACTTAAGTGCTCTCGTCCTGTTTTTTGCGTTCTTTGTGGGGCTCTACTCAGTTGTTCCTACTAAACATCAAAAGCCCCGAAATCAGATTTCCGGGGCTCTGTTTTCCACCGTATGCTGGTTGGGATTTTCATACGGATTTTCGTTATACTTTTCAAATTTCAGCAACTTCTCGTACATGTACGGAAGCCTGACGGCGATCGTTCTGCTGATGCTGTGGCTCTATTTTTGTATCTGTATCCTGTTTATCGGGGCAGAAATCAACTGTTGCACAAGCCAGGACCTTACCAATCACAAATAATCTTCCAATTTATTAAGATAAGCACAAAACCCATTTACCTGGTCTAATTCTGCTCGAGGATCTGCTCCCCCGTGATCAGCGGATAGCGGATCAGATCTTTTCCGTCCAGATTTTCGCGGTGCATATGAACTGCCGTGATCTGGTGGTTTTCATACGTTGTATAATAGTAAATCCCCTTGCTCGCATTGCAGCAGGAAGTATAGAGCGTGATCTCATATTTCCCATCTGCGACCTCACAGCATCCGCGTTGCTGATCCACCGATCCTAAAATGTGGAAAAACTGGCTGACACTCTCCTTCTCGGAATCTCCGGAAACAGCATGCATCTTTGTAAACGCGACCCGAACAAATCGGGACATCGACGAGAGATCTCCCGGAAGTCCAAGTGCTCCCATGCCACGGCTGTATGTGTGCAGAGAAAGCTCATCGGAAAACTGGTTGGTCGGCTGTTTGGGAGAGAGATGCATGTAGTTATTCAGCTGAAACATCTGCTGTTCAAATGGCGGATTGTTCGTCAGCGCCCCGACCGGATTGTCATAAATATGAAGCCCATCACTCATCGATTCCACGGTGATTGCCCCAGTCTCATCCGCAATGATCCAGTGCAGAGGAGACGTCGGAAGTCCCTCACTGAATGGCGTCTTCGTCAGATTGATGCGAGAAAGCAAAGTCTTCGCCTCCTCAAGCGTTGCACAATTTCCAAGAATCCATGGGATGAACTCAAACTGCGTGATATTGTCTTTTCCTTCTTTTTCCTCCTGGTAAACGGCATTTCCGACGAAATTCAGTCCTGCCATTCCAAGTCCCTTCTCATTGATCGCATCATAGTAAAGCGGATACGCCCCCGCCACATGTGCCATTCCGATTATGGCATATTTTGTCTGAAACACATTTTCCTGTAAATTTCTGTGTGGATGACGGAGCACAAATCCATATCCTCTCGGTGTGATCGTCACCTCATCCCCGTAGGAAAACTCATAATCCAAAGTCCGTCCCATATAAAAATCTTTTGTCTGGTAGGTTACTGCTGTACACATCGTTTCTTCTTCCTCTCTTCTTCCTAAATTATTCGGGTGTGAGTTTTTTAATTTTTTATCCACCTGTTTCAAAGTGATATAACTCAGAGTGGATATTCTCCTCCTCGCGTCGACTTAAACGTTATCGTGACGCAAGACGGGTAAGGCAACGCAAACCCTACTCACACCCCAACGCCTTCCCTATCATCTCAAACTCATCAAGACGAATACAGCTCTTGATTTCTTCTTTCTTCAATTTCTCCCGGCACTCCTGATAATCCATCCACCGAACACTCTCGACTTCTTCATTCTGTAGTTTCAGATTTTCGATCTGAACCGGTTCCTGATACAGATAGACTGCGCTGATTTCATGATCTTTAAACGGCTGTCCGTGAAAAACTGCCTCGCTTTTTGCCTGATGCATGCCGATAAAATGAAGCTGATCGGCTGTCGCCCGAATTCCAAGCTCCTCTCTCAGCTCGCGCACTGCCGTCGGCAGATACTCCTCCCCCGCCGACAAATGCCCCGCTGATGAGATGTCATAGCACCCCGGATACGAATCTTTCTGCTCACTCCGCTTTTGAAGAAGCACCTCATATCCGCATCCGCCATTTGCATTCGGGCGAACCACCCAGATATGCGCCGTTCCATGCGGACTTCCGTCCCGATGCGCGACCCCCCGCTCCCTGCGAACTCCGGTCTTTTCCCCTGTCTTTTCATCAAGCACATCAAAAAGTTCCATCTCTTTTCCATCGAGCGAAGCAGAAACCAGACCGCCTTTTCCATCATAGACAAGCTTGAGCGAGAAAAAGTCGGATCTCTCATTTAATAATCGGAAAAAGATCTTGTCTCCCTCCCAGATGTTCAGTTTGAGCGCTTCCTCCTTATCGACCCACGCAAGCTCGCCCTCGTCGCACGCAATCGGCTCTCCCGTAAATGCATCTGCGGTGAACAGCGACATATACTCTGTCTCACCATCTCCAGAAACAAAGGTCACAATCGCACGATACTTCCACGAAGTCAGCGTGTATCCAGTCTCCTCCCGGACTTCCCGAAGCACACACTCCTCCGGACTCTCATCCGCCTCAAAATGCCCTCCAACTCCGATCCATTTATCCTTATTTATATCATTCTTTTTTACGGTTCGGTGCAACATCAAATATTGACCGTCTTTCTCTATATAACACAAGGTGCTCAACGAGATCATTTTTTCTCTATCTCCTCTCCACTGGCAAATTATTTCTTCTTGCCAATCTTGTCTCACCAAAAAGTGAACTACCCCGACTTAAAAAATCCGGTTTCTTACATAGCAAACAGCAAAAGGGAGCCGGTTTTCTGACTCCGACTCCCTCCATTATATCACATACTCGCACACTCGTGCTAGCGCACTTATCGCGCACTTATTGCATATTTATCGCACGTTTATCTGCCCGATCACACAGGCGTGATAACTCTCTCTCCCTCTTATTTCTCAATCTCGCGAATCAGATTTACCATCTCAATCGCACTCAGTGCACAGTCATATCCCTTATTTCCTGCCTTTGTTCCCGCACGCTCAATCGCCTGCTCAATATTTTCTGTTGTCAGGATACCGAAGAGAACCGGAATTCCGCTATCCAGAGATACGCTCGCGATTCCCTTTGATACCTCGTTGCACACATAATCGTAATGGCTTGTATTTCCGCGGATCACAGCACCCACACAGATGACCGCATCGTACTTTCCACTCTTTGCCATCTTCGACGCGATCAGCGGAATCTCAAATGCTCCCGGCACCCACGCAACATCAACCTGCGCCTCGTCCACGTTGTGACGTTTAAGACCGTCGAGTGCACCACCGACAAGCTTGTTCGTGATAAACTCATTGAAACGGCTTGCTACGATTCCCACACGAATTCCCTCTGCTACTACTTTTCCTTCCAGTACTCTCATGATTATTTCCTCCATTTTCTTGTTTTCTTCATCTTTTCTTGTTTTCACAATTTTTTATCTCATTTTCTATTTGATTACTTTTTTATTACTGTCTGCTTTCTGATTTCTAAGTTTTTTATTTTTTCGAATCTTTGAGTTTCTAAGCAGGTTTACACGAATACTCTCTCCATGTCTTAAATATTTAACAGATGTCCCATTCTCTGCTGTTTGGTCTTCAGGTAAAACCGGTCATAGCGCGTCGCCTGCATCTCGATCGGAACCCGCTTTGTAATCTTCATTCCAAACTCTTCCAATTGGTAAACCTTATCCGGATTGTTCGTCAGAAGATTCAGGCTCTTTACGCCGAGATCACGAAGAATCTGCGCTCCGATGTAGTATTCTCTCTCATCTCCACCAAATCCGAGTGCAAGATTTGCCTCAAGCGTATCCATGCCTTTTTCCTGAAGCTCATAGGCTCTGAGCTTATTGATCAGACCGATTCCACGTCCTTCCTGACGCATATAGAGCAGAATTCCGCGTCCCTCTTTCTCAATCTGCGTCATTGCCGACGCAAACTGCTGTCCACAGTCACAGCGCAGAGAGCCAAACACATCTCCTGTCAGACATTCCGAGTGAACACGACAAAGCACATCCTTCCCATCTCCGATCTCGCCCTTCACAAGCGCAACGTGATGCTCTCCATTTAAGCGATTCACATAACCGTAAGCCGTAAATTCGCCGTATTTCGTCGGCATCTTTGTCACAGTCACTCGGTCAATCAGACAATCATGGATCTTTCGATATTCCTGAAGATCCTTGATTGTAATAAAGGTGAGATTCCATTTTTTCGCGAGTTCCCGAAGCTCTCCGGTTCGCATCATCGTACCGTCCTCTCTCATGATCTCACAGCAAAGTCCGCAGGCTTTAAGTCCCGCAAGACGACACAGATCCACCGTTGCCTCGGTGTGACCATTTCTCTCAAGCACACCATTTTTCTTTGCAAGAAGCGGAAACATATGACCCGGTCGTCTGAAATCCTCCGGTTTTGCATTCTCCGCGATGCAACACATCGCTGTCATTGAGCGCTCCTTTGCCGAAATTCCTGTTGTCGTCGTGATCGCATCGATTGAGACTGTAAACGCTGTTTCATGATTGTCGGTATTGTTAGCAACCATCTGTGGAATCTGAAGTTTTCTTACATATTCCTCCGACATCGGCATACAGATCAGTCCTTTTCCGTGTGTCGCCATGAAATTAATGTTCTCTGTCGTCGCAAATTCTCCTGCACAGATGAAATCTCCCTCATTTTCCCGATCCGGATCATCCGTCACCAGAATAATTTTTCCCGCGCGAAGATCCTCAAGTGCCTGCTCAATCGTATCAAACTTCTCTGTCTGTTTTATTTCCATCGCTGTTTCCTCCACCTTTTTTCTTTATTCAAATTTCTTTATCCAGGTCCAAGCAACGAATTCTCAATAAATCCTTGAATTCTTTTAAAAAATTCTTTTAAAATCCATATTTTTCAAGAAATTCTCTTGTCAGTCCACCACCATCTGTTCCACCTTTGGCTTCATCAGCTTGATCGGTCTTACTGGCTCCATTTTCTGTCGTGAGAAGACGCTCCACATATTTTCCAATCAGATCTGTTTCCAGATTGACCAGATCGCCTCTCTTTCGCTCCCCAAGTGTCGTCACCTGGGCGGTGTGCGGAATGATTGAGACAGAAAAATCTGTCGTTCCAACTTTAGCCACTGTCAGGCTGATTCCATCAATCGCGATCGACCCTTTTTCCACAATATAGCGCAAAAGTCTGGAACTTGCCTGAATTGTGTACCAGACAGCATTGTCATCTTTCCAAATCTCCTCAATCCGTCCAGTTCCATCGATATGACCGGAAACCATATGACCACCAAATCGTCCTCCCGCAAGCATCGCCCGCTCCAAATTTACCCGTTTTCCCGGTTTGGCATCTGATAATGAAGAGCGGTTCAGTGTCTCATGCATCACATCCGCCGTGAAGCGATTTTTCTGAAACGAGGTTACCGTCAGGCAGACTCCATTGACGGCAATGCTGTCTCCCAGATGCACATCCTCTAAAATGTGATCTGCACAGATCTCAAGGACTGCGGAGTGTGTGCCTTTTCTGACTGCGATCACACTTCCAACCTCCTCTATAATTCCTGTAAACACGTTTTCCTCATCTCCTCTCATTCACATCATCCACAGTTTGCTCGATCATCTTCATCTGTCCCACTGTCATTATCCTCTCCGTGCTCGATCTCGCCCTCAATCAGGAAATCCTCTCCAAGTCTTGTCACTGTCATAGTGTCTGCGCGGAGTCTGACTGCCTGTTTTGGTGTTCTCACACCCTCCCCCTCAATCGGTGTCTTTGCTTTTCTTCCTCCAAAAAGTTTCGGTGCAAGGTAAGCCTGCACATGATTGACAAGTCCGGCATTCAAAACAGACCAGTTGAGCGTTCCCCCGCCTTCAAGGAGAATACTGTCAATTTTCATTTTTCCAAGTTTTTGCATCAGATCGTTCAGATCAAGATGACCGTCTCGCTCTTCTGTCACCAGAACCTGGCATCCGCTCTGCTCATACAAGGTTTTGCGCTCCGCATCCTGACAACAGGTGGCAAGAATGACTGGGGCACTCTCTCTGTCCGCCGTCTCCACAATCTTGGAAGTGAGCGGTGTTCGAAGATGCGTGTCGCAGACAATGCGAATCGGATTTCGCCCACCCGCGATTCGACAAGTCAACAGCGGATCATCCGCAAGCACCGTTCCGACTCCCGCCATAATCGCCGTATAGCGGTTTCTTTGCCCTTGTACATGTGCTCTCGCCTGCTCTCCCGTAATCCACTTCGATGCGCCTGTCGCAGTCGCAATCTTTCCATCGAGTGTCATCGCATATTTCATCACGACATACGGAAGTCCTGTGCGGATATACCAGAAAAATATCCGATTGAGTTCTCTGCACTCCTGTTCAAGCACATGCTCGGTGACCTGCACGCCGTGATTTCGTAAAATCTCAATCCCCTTTCCGGCGACAAGCGGATTCGGATCTCCGCTTCCAACCACGACTCTCGCAATCTTTGCCTCGAGAACCGCCAATGTGCACGGTGGCTGTTTGCCATAATGACAGCACGGTTCAAGTGTCACATAGAGAGTCGCTCCCTCCGGAGACTCGGTACACGAGGCAAGCGCATTTCGCTCTGCATGCGCTTCGCCGTATCTCTCATGATACCCGCTCCCAATGACCTCTCCATTTTTTACAAGAACCGCGCCGACTAACGGATTCGGAGAAACTCGCCCCGTCCCCTTTTTTGCAAGTTCAAGCGCCATCCGCATATATTTCTGATCGATGTTGTTCTGCTCTATATCATTCTGCTTTGTATCATTTTGATCTGCCACTTCTCACTCCCTGCCTTTCTTCTTTTCCTTGAATCCAACAGGAGCTCGTCTTAGAACATTTTCCTCTGTTCAGGACATTTCTGATTTCCATTTCAATCTGTTTTAAGGTTTTAACATCTCGACACACTCAAAATATTCAAATAAACTTTTCTTTTAAATTCTCGTCTTATTGCTTATCAGCCTCTCATAATCTCATAAATACAAAAAGCTCTGGAATTTTCATTCCAGAGCGATGATATTCTGTGACTGATCAATCTTTTGTCTGATATCGAGTTCATATCTAATCTGATCCTGATACCTAACGGATATCCAAATAGTTCTATCTGTCTATTCTGCGTATGTGCGATTGTGTCATAATCTTCTTTCATCCAGACTATACTGTCGGCCTCGGAATTTCACCGAATCATGCCTTACGGCTCGTGGGCTATCACCACCGGTGGGGAAACACTCCCCGCCCTGAAGACGTTGTTCTGTTGTTGATTTTTAATATACTCCCCTCTCCTTCATTTGTCAATCTATTTTTCAGACTTCTTTTCTCAATAGTCTGACAACATATTATCTTACGGCACTTTCGGTTCCAAAAGTGCCTACCTCTGAACAGCAGCGAACAACATTACGCTTCATACGGAGTTTTCAGATTGGCAGAATCAATCCACAAAGGCTTTCACCGCTTTCTCAAGCCCTGCATCATCCGTTCCACCTCCAAAATCAAGAATCACCAGGCGATTTTTATCACTCAGCACCACCTCATCCACAGCAACTGCCGTCGCCTCCTCTTTTCGGATCGTGTAACGACACCAGATCACCTTCACATTCTCTGGAAGATTCAAAAAGGTCTCCGTCTCAGGAAGTTCCTGTTCGCTCTGCTCCCACAGATCAGTCATATCCTTGGGATAATTTTTCTTTGTCTGACTGATCACCCATGGAATCGGGCTCTTGAAAATCGTCACTCCAACCGGATTTCCTGCACCATTCACACGCATATCGCTCGTCTGATAACTTGCAAACACGGTATGCTTCTCGTTTAAGTTGCTTAAATTACTCGGATTGCTCGAGTGATTTAAATTTGAGTCTATCTCCGTCTGACTTTTTTCTTCCGCCCGCATGAAGTACCCAACCATCGCATTGCACAGTGGAAATGCGATCATGCTGATCACGACAACACCCACAAAATAACCGATCCAGTCTTCCCTGTTGTTTCCACTTCCGTTTTCACGAATCCATCTCTGCATGAACAGAACAATCCCAAACATAAGAAACATAGAGACCATACCGCTGATAAAAACCGGCAGAGAAACCGCATACAGTGCTGACAAAATGATGAAAATCAGGAAAATCCACGTTGCCTGCCCGATTTTTCTCCATTTCAGTCGCCGGTTCACCTCCGTTGCCGTAAGTTTCTCTGGAGATATCGACTGCTTCCCGCTCCTCCTCAGAATCTTATTCTTTCTGTGCACCCACAACATAAGTCGAACATAGAGCATGCCCCAGGAAACCATGATCATCGTCGTCACAATCACAGAGAGGAAATTCAAGGGATCTGCAAGCACAACTCCCGGATTTTGTAAACTCCGACACAAAATCCAGCAATTCAAAACAATCAAAATGGGATACAGAATTCGCGTCGACCAACCCCACACAAGAGATTTCTGGATCTCAAACTGCCTTGCCTCGCTCATCTCTTCTGTCCGCTTCACATTCTCATCTGTCGTATAGAAAACCTGCCAGTTTATTCCCCTGCACTGGAACTTCCATCCCGAATCTTCACACCGCTCCTGAAACTTCTTTTCCGCCCATGAATCTACTCCCGTCAATGTCGAGCTTCCCGGAACGAGAACAGTTGCATATCTTCGCTTTTCCGGCTTTCCATAAGAAAACTTGATCCCGAAATTGCCAATTTTCTCCGGAAACCATCCCTGCAATGCCTGATCCTCCAGATACTGTTCAAATAGGTCTGCCTCCCACGCTGAAAAACTCCACCAAACTCGTTTCTCCTGTCTCATCGCTCCGCCTCCCTTCCATTGACCCTTCGTTTGATTTTATTATACAGAATTTGGTTCAGTCATTACAAGAACGAAGGACTTACTCTTTCCTTACATTTTCGTTACCGGATTTCAGAGATTCTTTTCTTTTGGTGGATTTGACGTTGCAGAGAAAAAGATTTTGCTGTACAATCTGCTGTGCACGAATCAACATAAAAAACAAATCAGAAACTAAGAAACAAAGAAAAAGAAAACAAGAAAATAAAAATGATTTTACATACGAAAGGATTTAAATTTTACTTATGAAAGACCTCACAAAGGGATCTCCCGCCAAAAATATGCTGGAATTTGCGCTCCCAGTTGCGCTCGGGAATCTGTTTCAGCTCTGTTACAGCCTTGCTGACACCCGCGTTGTCGGCAGTACGCTCGGAGAGACCGCGCTTGCCTCTGTCGGTGCAACTACCTCGATCAGCACGCTTTTCATTGGCTTTCTGTCCGGACTCACAAACGGTTTTGCCATTCTGATCTCTCGGCAGTTTGGTGCAAAAGATGAGCGCGGAGTGCACCGATTCGGAGCCGGAAGTCTGCTTCTCGGCACTCTGACCTCCATTCTCCTTACTGTTCTCTGTGTTGCCGGACTTCCGACCCTGATGAGAATCCTCAATGTTCCGGATACCCTGTTGCCACAGTCCACCTCTTACATTCGAGTGGTACTTCTCGGACTCTCTGCGACGATGCTCTACAATGCCTGCGCTTCAATTCTTCGCTCCGTCGGAGATACGACAGCCCCACTCCTGTTTCTAATTTTTTCAGCCGTTTTGAATGTTGGACTGGATCTGTTCTTCATCCTCGTCCTCAAACTCGGCGTCGCCGGAGCTGCGTGGGCGACGGTTCTCGCCCAGTCGCTCTCCGCGATTCTGAGCCTGATCTACATGTTCCGGCGTTATGAAGTCTTTCATTTTAGTTTGAGCGATTTTCGCATTAGTCTTGACGAAGTCCGCGAACTCTATACCTCCGGACTTTCGATGGCAACGATGATGTCCCTCGTATTTTTCGGAACCCTGGCTCTCCAGTGTGCAATCAATACGTTCGGACAGGATATCATCGTCGCTCACACCGCAGCCCGCAAAATCACGGAATTTTTCATGCTTCCATTCAGTGTCATGGGTGTCACTATGGCGACCTACTGCGGACAAAACATGGGAGCGGGAGCCCTTGACCGCATCCGGACCGGTATCCACCATGCACTGATTCTGACCTGGGTCTGGTCCCTCGGCATGATTCTTTTAAGTTACACCGTAGCTCCACGCCTGATCTATCTTGTGACAGGGTCAGAAAATCCGACGATTCTTGCGACTGCCACACGCTACTTGAAATTTGACACCCTGTTCTACTTTGCTCCGGCTGGAATCTCTATCTTAAGAAACGGACTTCAGGGCATGGGCGATCATGTCACACCGATCGTCTCAAGCAGTATCGAGCTTGTCGGAAAAATTGTGGCATCTGTGGTCCTCGCAAGAATCTTCCAGTACTGGGGCATCATCATTGCAGAGCCGATCGTCTGGATTTTCATGGTGATTCCGCTGATTTGCAGTATGCATAATCTGCTTTCCAAGAGATCGGCTCCTCAACCTCACTGACCAGTAACCCGAACCAATCAGCGATTGTCCACCTTCTCCGGATACAGATCATGCTGAGACAGTCTCTGCCATGCAACTTCCTCCCAGCGCGTTCCCGGCTTTCCATAGTTGCAGTACGGATCAATGGAAATGCCACCGCGCGGAGTGAATTTGCCCCAGACCTCAATATACTTCGGGTCCATCAGACGAATCAGATCCTTCATGATCACATTCACGCAATCCTCATGGAAATCCCCATGATTTCGAAAACTAAACAGATACAGTTTCAGCGACTTGCTCTCAACCATTCTCTCGCCCGGAACATAGGAGATCGTGATCGTCGCAAAATCCGGCTGTCCGGTGATCGGGCAAAGACTCGTGAACTCCGGACAGTTGAATTTTACAAAATAATCATTTCCCGGATGCTTGTTCAAAAACGTCTCCAAAATCTCCGGTGCATACTGATCCGGATACTTCACTTTCTGATTTCCCAACAGGCTGATGCCCTCTTTCTCAAGCTCTGCTTCTCTGCTCATCGTCTCTCTTCCTCCATATTTCTTTTGTTGTTTTTTTCTACATTTTTGTATCTTTGTACTCTCGTTATTCTCGTGTTTCTCTATCTTTTCTGTGTTTTTTCGTGGCTTTTTCTGATCTTTTTCGGATCTTTTTTATTTTTTCAGCTATCCAAATTTCTTTTTTTAACTTTCAAAGATGTGAATTACCCCAACTTAAAATTTCTTTGTCAGCGCCGGATCTTCCACGCCGTTGAGGCGAAAGGCTTCCATTCGATCCACACAGGTTCCGCAGACTCCACACGGGGTTTCCCCGCCCTCATAACAGCTCCATGTCAGCTCATACGGAACGTTCAGTTCCAGACCTTTCTTTACGACCTGCGCCTTCGTCCAGTTGACAAACGGTGCCTCAATCCAGAGCTGTTTTCCGCTCCCCTCATAGATTGCCTTATTCATCGCCTCATGAAAGACACTGCTACAATCCGGATAGGCATTTCCCGCGGAATCATCCGCATGTGCGCCATAATAAATCACACTACATCCCTTTGAGAGCGCAATGCTTGCCGCTGAGGACAGAAACAGTCCATTTCGGAACGGAACGTAAGTGGATACCGGTGTCCCATTCGTCTCCTCAAGCTGTTTTGCATAGCTCTCGTGTGGAATCTCTCTGTCCGAATGCTTTAAGAGTGAACAATCGCTGTACTGAAAAATCGGCGCGAGATCCAGATAAAGGTGCTCCACGCCATAATACTCTGCCACTTTTTGAGATGCCTCAATCTCTTTCTGGTGTTTCTGTCCATAGGAGATCGACAGTGCAATCACCTGATCTTTTCCGTACTTCTCCACCGCAATTCTAAGGCAGGTCGTGGAATCCACGCCACCGCTCGATAATACAAGAGCTTTCTTTTTTGTTCCTACTTCATTCATTTCTTTCCATCCTTTCTCTTCTCTCGTTTTGTCTGTATTTGGTTTGTTTTCCTGTCTTCCAGTTTTTATTCTTCCAGTCTGTATTTCCCTATGTATTCCCTAAGTGTTTTCCCGATTTTCCTTTTCTTTGTATATTCCTTTGTATATCCTTAATTCTTTTTGTCCTCTTCGCTGGTGTTTGAAGGGAATTTTTATTTTGACCGGACTTTTATCGTGCCTGTCTCCCCATTTGAAGCTGTTGAAAGAGATTCATCTGCAACATCGGATCAACTTTAAATCGACCGCGAAGTGTCGTCGTTGTCGTCATCGCATTTGTCTTCTTGATCCCGCGAGCAGTCATACAGCTGTGACATCCCTCAATAATCACAGCAACATCGTGAGAATCTGTCGCAAGCTCCATAATCTCTGCAATGTCACTGCCGATCCGCTCCTGAAGCTGGAGTCGCTTTCCTACCATATCCGCGATTCTTGCAATCTTGCTCAATCCAAGCACTTTTCCCTTCGGGAGGTAGGCGACACTGACCCTCATGTCATACATCAGTGCAAGGTGATGTTCACAATAGCTGAAAATCTCAATGTCCTTCACAAGCACGAGATCCCTCGAATCCTCTGCGCTCCTCTGGACAAAATTTTTCCGAAACATCTCGGCAATCTCCTGATTCGAGTAGCACATTCCCTCAAAGACTTCCTCGTACATCCTTGCGACCCGCTCCGGTGTCTCTTTTACTCCCTCCCGGTCTGGATCATCGCCGAGTGCCTGAAGAATCCCGCGGATGTGCATCTTGATCGCTTCCGTGTCGATCTTTTTTCGATTATTTTCACAGTCACATGTTTTGCAATCCTGTTCCTCTCTCATCTCGTCTTCCTTCATCTCATTATCCCATCTATCTTTTTATCGTTCTCGATTTCTCTATCTGGCTCTTTCTAATTTTTCTTGTTCTTTCTAGTTTTCTCTTAATTCTTTCTTGTCTTTTCTTAGATTCTTCTTTCCTGTTTTTGTTTTCTTGATCTCTGTCTGTTTTTCTGTCTATTTTGTTTTGGGGTCTGTCTTTCCGAAATCTAAATTACACACCACGTTTCTGCGGGTCCCAGATCACCTTGTGAAGCTGAATCTGAATTTTCACATCATTAAGTTTCTTTTCCATCAGAAAATCAACCATCTCAACCGGCTCGATTCGTCCAAATACCGGGCTGAAATAGACTGCCGTCCACTCTCTCAAATCATACTTTTCAATGATCTCAAGCGCACGCTCCATATCCGACCGACTGCTTACCACGAATTTCACAGTATCCTCGCTTGAAAGCTTTTCCATGTTTGATAAGCACATCGCATGCTCCATCCCGCTGTCGGGCATTTTATAATCCATCGTAAATGACGGTCTTCTCTCAAGCTCACAGTAAGGTGAAAGATCCACACTTCCGTTTGTCTCGATCTCCACCCGTCTCTGCGGATCGCTTAAAATCGCCGTGATCAGCTCTGCCATTCCCTCTCGAAGAAGCGGTTCTCCTCCGGTCAGAGTCACATTTTTGACTTTGCTCTCCTCAATGTAGGAAACAATCTCATCGACGGTCATCTCAGTGCTCTCACAATCTGCTTCATTCGCCCAGAGGGTATCGCAGTATGTACAGCGAAGATTGCATCCCTTCATGCGGATAAAGACTGCAAGTTCGCCTGCGCGCCGTCCCTCTCCATTGATGCTGACAAATTTTTCCACAACCTGATAAACAGGGGTTGTCTTTTGGTTTTCCATCATTTCTTGGTTTTCCTTTACCGATTTTCCTTTTTCTCCACTGAATTTTCTTATTTTTCTTATTTAAGCTTACTTATTCTCGCGATAAACGGCACAGTTGTTTGGTGTCTCATAGACGGTCGCGCTAGATACCGGATACCCGAGTTTGCTCATCTTATCAAAGAAATATTTGGAAAAATTCTCCGCTGTCGGTCGAAATGCCACTTCTGTCAGGCGAAATCCTTCTTCAAGAAGAGCCTCCACCGTCTTTGCTCTCAGCGTTCCACTCTCATAAATCAGGGTGTGGTCAAGTTCATCTGCAAGTGCTTTCAGATCTCGTTTCAAATCTCCGAAATCCACCAACATTCCTCGCATCTGACCTTCGCTTTCCAGATGCTCCGCCTGAATTTCCACCTCCACATGCCATCTGTGACCGTGAATATTTGCACATTTTCCCTGATATCCGGAAAGAAAATGTGCGGAATCAAAATCTGCAACTGTTCTTAACTGGTACATGTCCAAACTTCCTCTCTGAATTTGCATTGTTTAATTTGATTTGTTTTGATCTGTTTTGTTTGTAATTTTGTAAATCTGTAAATC
>NZ_CFAHBC010000023.1:0-47258 GCF_983179755.1 Brotaphodocola sp.
AAACCGCTGGATATGAATAAGCTGAATGATGTTCTGGAAAACTGGCTGTAATTGCTTTTTCGGTGCATGGGAAAAGCAGACAGGAAAAAGAGAGAGGATTTTGTTATGACAGAAATGAAATATATATTTCCGAAGCAACTGCAGTCTGTGGCTGCTTTGGCTTTTATAGCCGTGCTGATCTTTCTGCTTCTTATCCTGACTGTAATGGTACATATGAGGAACAGAAAACTGAAAAGTACGCTGGAAGAACAGATGGCAGAACGACGGCTTTTGGACAAAATATGTTCAGACTTTACGGCGGTCTATATGGATATCATGATGCCGAGAATGAATGGACTGGATGCCGCAAGGACAATCAGGGAAATGAAAAGAAGGGATGCCATGAGGGTTCCGATCATTGCAATATCAGCAAATGCCTTTGCAGAAGATATTATCAACAGCCGGCTGGCAGGAATGAATGTCCATCTTGCAAAGCCGCTGGATGCGGAAAAAGTGATCGTTGCCTTAAAACAATGTATGGCAGATAATAGCGATGTAAAACTGCACGAAGATTTGTAGGAATAAAAAGACAGAGTATACTAAGAAAGGAAAAGAAACACCTGCATCAGGTGAACACCGTGATGGCAAAGGAGCCGTTCCTTCCTGTCGTCCGTCTGGAAAAGGATTTTACCAGGAACCGGCTTCTCCCCCTGAAGACAGTTTTGTCCGCACTGATCTCCATGGGTGGTTATATTATTTTTTATCTAGCTGATCCTGTCTCATTTTTACAACCAAGATAAGAGACGTTTTTGGGTAAAATAAACTCAGCGTGGTTGAAATTATGAGACAGGAGGTAAGATACGTGCCGAAGTCCAGAGGAGAGTCCGGCGAGAAGAACCTCATTGCAGATAGACTTAGACAGCTCCGGGAGGAGCGAGGGTTTTCGCAGAGAAAGCTGGCGATGGAGTTTCAGCTTATGGGACTTGATATTGATCGAAATGTTATTACAAGAATTGAGACAAAACAGAGATATGTGACGGATATTGAGCTGTGTGCCATCATGAAAGTCTTCCGGGTCTCAAGCGAGGAGCTATTAAACGGCTGGGAGGAGAAGATGCAGTTTATCCACACGCCGGAGGAGGAGCCGACGGAGCAGGAGAGACTGGGCGGAAGAGAAAAGCACCAGGGCGTTTCCCTGAAAGATTTTCCGAGAGAGGAAGATTTCAACGAGGTGGAACCGGAATAAGAAAAACCTGGAAAAGCGGGGAAGAGACCAAATGTGGAATCTTCTCCGCTTTTCATTCGTGATTTTATCGACTTATTGTGTAAGAATTCTGAAAGCATGGATTCTGACTGGATGATGTCAAACATGGGTCAGAATTATGCTTAAAGTTGGTGATGTGTAAGCAATTTTAGGAGATCACTTCCTCGAGTTCGAGCTTCGGGGATGCCATCAGCGAGTAGTTTGTGTGGTAGATGACAAAGCCCGGTGCACCGCCGGCTGCCTTCTTGACATGTTTGCGCTGAATGTAGTCGATCTCGACCTTCTCGTTGGTGCGTCCCTTCGAGTACCAGGCTGCGAGAGCACCGGCCTCTTCAAAGACGCGGTCCGGAAGTTCTTTTCCCTCCGTGCGAACGACAACGTGCGAACCCGGGATTCCCTTTGCATGGAACCACCAGTCATTGCCGTTTGCGATCTTGAAGGTGACTTCCTCGTTCTGATAGTTGTTCTTGCCGACGTAGATGTCAAAGCCGTCGGTCGAGCGGTAGTGATAAGGACGGCTCGTGATCTTCGGCTTCTTTGCGCCAAACGGACGCTTCTTGATAAAGCCAAATTCCGAGAGCTCTTCTTTGATCTGAACGAGGTCTTCCTCCCGGACGGCGATGTCGAGGGCGGCACTGATCGACTCGAGGTGATCGATCTCCTGCTTCGTCTCGGCGGTCAGATCGGTCAGAGCCTCAAACGTTCTCTTGAGCTTATTGTATTTGCTGAAATACTTCTGTGCGTTTTCCTGAGCGGAGAGCTGAGGATCGAGTGGAATCTTTACTTCTTTGTTCTCATAGTAGTTTAAGCATTTCAGTTCCTTCTCTCCGCCGGAGAGCTCATAGCCATACGTATTTAAGAGTTCGCCGTAAATCTTGAATTTATCGCGCTTCTCGGTATCCTTGAGCTGGCGAAGCTGAAGATCGTACTTCTTGTAGTTTCGCTCGAGGGCAGTCTGGACGACACGGCGCAGATCAACGGATTTCTGGCGGATTCGTGTCAGAATGCTCTTTTCTGCGTAGTAGGACTCGAGAAGCTGGCTGATGTTCTCAAATGTCTTTGCGGTGTAGGTCGCGCTGTCAAAGCAGGTCAGCGGGACGGACGCAAATTCAACCGGTTCTCCGCCCTTGTAGACGATGTTCGGTGTAAAACGTCCCTCTCTGACATCGTCGATCATCAGTGAGAACATGTGATAGAGATGAGTCAGCTCTGTCTCGTTCAGCTCGTTTGCGGAGCGGTCTCCGTCGATCGAGGCAATGTGGCAGAGTTCCTCTCCGATGATCGGGCTGATGCCCGTGAGTTTCTGGTAGAGTGCTTTCTGGATCGGGAGCGGGGCAGAGTGCATCAGATCAATAAACTCAGCTTCCGTTATGCTTAAGGGATCAGACTTCTCCGTCGTATGTGGGATGAAGTAGGGGCGACCCGGCAGAACCTCGCGCACGGAGCTGACCTGAGCGGAGATGTGCTTGATGCTGTCGAGAATTGTGCCGTCCTCCTTGCAGAAAATGATGTTGCTGTGCTTTCCCATCAGCTCAACGATCAGGCGCTTGCGTCTCAAATCTCCGAGCTCGTCGAGATGCTCGATCTCAAAGTCGATGATTCGCTCAAGACCCGGCTGGCTGATCTTCACGATTCTGCCGGTGCCGATATGTTTTCGCAGGAGCATGCAGAAATTCGGAGCCGTCAGTGGGCTTGGCTTATTCTTGTCTGTAAAGTAGACGAGAGGAAGGCTTGCGCTCGCCGAGATCGACAGACGCAGAGTCTCCCTGTTGTTTTTTACCGTAAAGAGAAGCTCGTCTTTCTCCGGCTGAGCGATCTTGTTGATCTTTCCACCCTCGAGCTTCGTCTTGATATCATGAACCAGATTTGCAATTACAATTCCGTCAAATGCCATATATTTATACCTCGTGTAATTTCTGTTGCTGTTTGCAGGGCGCGTGGACAGTAACGAACCATTTTATTATACAGGATTCACATTTGAATTTCAAGTTGACTTGCTTTTCCATTTGTCTTATAATGATTATTATCTATGGAAATCGTAGAGTATCACGCCTGACTAACCAGATCAGACATGTTTAAGATAGTTGAGACAGCAAATATGCATATCGCAGACAAAGGAGCAATACGATCAGATGATTAAGAGCATGACCGGATTCGGAAGGTGTGAGGTTGTCACATCAGAGTGCAAGATCTCTGTGGAGATAAAGGCGGTGAATCACCGGTATCTGGATCTGAGCATTAAGTTGCCGAAAAAGTTCAATTACTTTGAGGCTGGAATAAGAAATCTTCTCAAAAATTATATTCAGAGAGGAAAGGTGGATGTCTTTATCTCTTATGAGGACTACACCGAGGGAAACCTCTGTCTTCGCTACAATCGTTCTCTTGCAATGGAATATATGGAGCATTTCAAGAAGATGGAAGAGGAGTTCGGAATTCCGAATGATGTGACGGTTTCAAAACTTGCATCTCTGCCGGAGGTTCTTGTGATGGAGCAGGAGCCGGAGGACGAGGATGCGATGTGGCGTCAGCTCTCTGCTGTCGTCGAGGAGGCAGCAAAGAAATTTGTGGAGTCCCGCGTTCAGGAGGGAGAAAAGTTAAAGGCAGATCTCCTCGGAAAACTTTCCTATATGGAAGAACAGGTGGACTTCATTGTGGAGCGCTCTCCGGTGATTTTAAGCGAGTATCGCCAGCGCCTTGAGGACAAGGTGAAGGAACTTCTCGCCGGGGCCGTTTTGGAAGAAGGACGGATCGCCACGGAAGTGACGCTCTATGCGGACAAGATCTGTGTGGATGAGGAGATGGTTCGTCTGCGCAGTCACATTTCTGCAACTCGCAAGGAACTCGAGACCGGTGGAAGCGTCGGAAGAAAGCTCGATTTCATTGCACAGGAGATGAACCGGGAAGCAAACACGACACTCTCGAAGTCAACCGATCTTCAGGCGTCTGACTGCGCGATTGCGCTCAAGACCGAGATCGAGAAGGTGAGAGAGCAGATTCAGAATATTGAGTAAGAAGGAGCCGAGAAAGATGAGTCAGAAGGGATTGTTGACGGTTGTTTCCGGATTTTCCGGAGCTGGCAAGGGAACGCTGATGAAGGCACTGCTTGCAAAGTACGCAGACCGTTATGCGCTGTCGATCTCTGCAACCACGCGCGGACCGCGTGAGGGAGAGCAGGATGGACGGGAATATTTCTTCCTGAAAAAAGAAGAATTTGAGCAGATGATTGAGGAAGATGCCCTGATTGAGCATGCGCAGTATGTGGGAAACTATTATGGAACCCCGAAGAAGTATGTGATGGAACAGCGGGAAGCTGGAAAGGACGTTCTTCTCGAGATCGAGATTCAGGGTGCTCTGAAGGTGAAGGAGAAGTTCCCGGATACTCTGCTGATCTTTGTCACTCCTCCGAGTGCGAAGGAGCTTGAGTCCCGTCTGCGCGGTCGCGGAACGGAGACTGCTGAGGTCATTGAAAAGCGTCTTGCCCGTGCGGGGGAGGAGGCTGTCTACATGGATCAGTATGATTATATTCTGGTCAATGACGATTTGGACACCTGCGTGGAAGAGCTTCACCATTTGATTCAGTCTCAGCATGCGAGAAGCGAGGAAAACAGGGAGTTCTGTGCACAGATGAATCAGGAGCTTCAGGTTTATCGCAAATAAAATTATATTAATATGTCAGCGCAGGACGCAAAAGCGCCTGTGGAAAGGAGATTTTTCTATGTTACATCCGTCTTATACAGATTTGATTAATGCAGTAAACAGCGATGTGGAGCCGGGCGAGCAGCCGGTTGTACAGAGCCGTTATTCTATTGTTCTTGCAGCTTCCAAGCGTGCAAGACAGATCATCGGTGGAGATGATCCGCTCGTTGCAGCAGCACCGGGAAAGAAACCGCTTTCCATCGCAGTTCAGGAGCTGTACGAGGGTCGCGTAAAGATCCTTGGCGATGTAGAGTCCGAAGAGGATGAAGAGGAGACCAGAGAGGAGTATCTCGAGCTCGAGAAGAACACCGCTACCCTGTCTTACATTGACGAGAGCGCAGTTCGTGCAGCTGAGGATGCATCCAATGTCGTTCTTGAGATGGCAACCGAGGAGGCTGCTGGCCTGATCGGCGAGATGGCTCTGAAGAATCCGGCTCACATCGGCGAGGAAGAGTAAGATTGGCAAAAAAGGGATTCTATGAATTCTAAGAATAAGAATCCTGACAGAGAGAATTTAGAAATAAAGGGGGAGCCGTCTCATGATTTTTATCCGAGATGGCTTTTTCCATAGATATAGAAAAAATAAAAAATTTATTAAAAAATATTATCGTTGTACAAAGAGATAGAGAGATTAGGAGTAGTTTGTATAGATGAAAATTTTATGTGTTTCTCTTGGCTGTGACAAGAACCTGGTAGATACCGAGATGATGCTCGGTCTTCTGAATAAGGACGGATACAGCTTTACCGATGATGAGAACGAGGCGGATATCATTGTGATCAACACCTGCTGTTTCATCAATGACGCAAAGGAGGAGAGTGTCAATACAATCCTTGAGATGGCAGAGTTAAAGAAGACCGGTAAGTGCAAGGCTCTGATTGTAACCGGATGCATGGCACAGCGCTACAAGCAGGAGATCATCGATGAGATCCCGGAGGTGGACGGAATTCTCGGAACCTCGACTTACGATGAGATCTCTGCTGTCTTAAAGAAGGCTCTTGGCGGTGAACACGGCGTGAGCTGTTTCCATGACCTCAATGCACTTCCGGAGGTTCAGACGGAGCGTATGCTGACAACGGGCGGTCACTATGCATTCTTGAAGATTGCTGAGGGCTGTGACAAGCACTGCACATACTGCATCATCCCGAGCCTGCGCGGAAATTACCGCTCTGTTCCGATGGAGAGACTGTTAAAGGAGGCGGAGAGCCTTGCAAAGAAGGGTGTGCGCGAGCTGATTTTAGTCGCTCAGGAGACGACCCTCTACGGCGTGGATCTCTACGGAAAGAAGATGCTTCCGGAATTGCTTCATCGCCTTGCACAGATCGCGGGTATCTACTGGATTCGCATTCAGTACTGCTATCCGGAGGAGATCACGGATGAGCTGATCGAGACGATCCGCACCGAGGAGAAGGTTTGCCACTATCTCGACATTCCGATCCAGCATGCGAGTGACAATGTGTTGAGACGTATGGGACGGCGGACAAACCAGGCTCAGCTTCGCGAGATGATCAGCAAGCTCCGCACCGCAATTCCGGATATTGCACTCAGAACAACGATGATCGCAGGTTTCCCAGGTGAGACCGAGGAGGATCACGAGGAAGTGATGCGGTTCGTCGATGAGATGGAATTTGAGCGTCTCGGTGTGTTTGCGTACTCCGCAGAGGAGGATACTCCGGCAGCAGCCTTCCCGGATCAGATTGATCAGGAGGTCAAGGAGGAGCGCCGTGATGAGATCATGGAGCTTCAGCAGGAGATCGCGTTTGAGAAGTCCGAGTCGATGGTCGGTCGCGTGCTTGATGTGATGATCGAGGGCAAGGTCGCAGACGAGCCGGCGTATGTGGGACGTACCTATATGGATGCTCCGGGTGTGGATGGATACATTTTTGTCAATACCGGCGAGGCGATGATGTCCGGTGATTTTGTGAGAGTAAAGGTAACCGGTTCTTCAGATTACGATTTGATCGGGGAGGTCTACAATGAATCTGCCGAATAAACTTACGGTAATGCGTGTGATTCTGATTCCGTTTTTTGTGGTGAGCCTGCTTGCATTTAATGGTCAGGTTCAGATTTTGAGAAACCTGGCATGTGGTATTTTTATTGTTGCGAGTCTGACCGACATGCTTGATGGAAAGATTGCAAGAAAATACAATCTTGTGACAAATTTTGGAAAGTTTATGGACCCGTTGGCAGACAAACTTCTTGTCTGTTCGGCGCTGATCTGTTTGATTCAGCTTGGACAGATGCCGGCATGGATGGTCATTGTGATTGTCAGCCGAGAGTTCATTATCAGCGGTTTTCGCCTTGTGGCAGCGGAGCAGGGAATTGTGATTGCGGCAAGCTATTGGGGAAAATTTAAGACCACGTTTCAGATGATTGCAGTGATTTTGATGATTGTCAATCTTCCGGTGCTCCACCTTCTGACTCTGGTATGCACCTGGATTGCACTGATTCTGACGGTGGTATCCCTTGTGGATTACATTTCAAAGAACCATCGGGTTCTGACAGAAGGAAGGATGTAAAAAGAGATGACAGCGGAACTGATTGCAGTAGGAACCGAATTGCTTCTTGGAAACATTGTGAATACGAATGCGCAGTATCTCGCACAGCAGTGTGCAAATCTTGGAATTTCCATTTATTATCAGACGGTCGTCGGGGACAACCATGATCGTATGACGGAGACCGTAAAGACGGCACTCGACCGCTCGGATGTTGTGATTCTGACCGGAGGTCTTGGCCCGACAGAGGATGATCTGACGAAGGAAGTCTGCGCAGAGATCATGGGATTTGAGCTTGTGGAGGATCCGCACACGAGAGAACGGATCGAGGAATATTTCCGCGGAGGAATCTACAAGGAGATCCCGTCAAACAACTGGAAACAGGCGATTGTTCCGGATGGGGCGACCGTGCTTGACAATGACAATGGAATGGCACCGGGAATGATTATGGAGAAGAATGGCAAGACGGCAATTCTCCTTCCGGGACCGCCGAATGAGCTTGTTCCGCTGTTCAAGAATCAGGTGTATCCGTGGCTTAAGGAGCGTCAGCCGGAAGTCCTTCGCTCCCAGATGATCAAGGTGTGTGGAACGGGTGAGAGTCAGGTGGAGAGCAAGCTGATCGATCTGATTGACGGTCAGAAGAACCCGACGATTGCAACTTATGCAAAGACCGGAGAGGTTCATATCCGTGTGACTGCAAAAGCTCCGACGGAGGAAGAAGCGAAGAAGCTGATGAAGCCGGTGGTCAAGGAGATCAAGAACCGTCTCGGGGACCTTGTCTACTCGACGAAGGAGGATGAGACGCTTGAGATGGCGGTTGTCCGTTTGCTCAACAAGTATGAGCTGACTGTGACAACGGCGGAGTCCTGCACAGGTGGACTCGTCGCAGGTCGTCTTGTCAATGTGCCGGGAGCATCAGAGGTCTTCAATCAGGGATTTGTCACCTACTCAAACAAGGCAAAGCGCAAGTATCTCGATGTGAGCAAGAGCACGCTCAAGAAATACGGGGCAGTCAGCCCACAGACCGCGCGTGAGATGGCGACCGGAGGCGTGTTTGCAACGGATTCCGATGCGTGCGTCGCTGTGACCGGAATTGCCGGACCGGATGGAGGAAGCGAGGAGAAGCCGGTGGGTCTTGTCTATATTGCGACCTACATGAAGGACAAGGTCAATGTTGAGAAGTACCAGTTTAAGGGAAACCGCGAGAAAGTCAGAGAGCAGGCAGTGATGCGTGCACTCGATCTGCTCCGCCGTTCGATTCTTGATAATTATCGTTAATTATCGCTAGTGATTGCTAATGCGAATTGATTAATTGTGCATTGCGAAGTAAAAAGTAATTGCATTACGAATAAAAAGAAAAATGGGGGATTCGGAGATGGCAAATCAGTGGAGAAAACTCAGCTCGTCCGCATATGGATATTCGCTGGCGAGACTTGCGTTAAATTCCTGTATGTTGTGCGACGGCGAAACAGCTCTGGAATTTGCGGGATGTAGCGCGGACAAGGAATCATATGGACCTCTGGTGGAGACGCTTGTAAAACTTTTAAAGCGTTTCTGTGAGGGGGAGGATTCTGCGGAATTGACGCAGGAGGCACTTACGCTGAGAGAAGCGTGCAAAAAGCATATGGAGACGATGATTGGATTTGTGGATAATTTCTGCACCTATGAATATGTGTTCAACCGTATGGAGCGCAAGTATCGCGATGATCTTCCGACTGTGGAAGATTCTGATGATGAATTCTTTGCGCGACTGGTCCACTATATCACGGATGTGGAAGATCAGGCGACGATGAACCAGCGGATTCAGTTGGTGATCCGGGAGCTTCCGGTCCGCATGACGAGACAGAAGTTTTACAGCATTCTCAGAGAGTCCCTGTCTGTCTATATTGGATCAGATAAAGAAAGTCTCAAATCAATGATGTACTTTGTGCGCTCTGCGAGTATGTTGGAGATGAACGAGGAGCAGAAGCACCAGAAACCAGAGCTTGCAGAATTGTTGGATCAGCTGAGACAGCAGAATTTCTCCGACATGCCGAAAGAAACGTTTTTGGCATTTCAGGAGAAAATCATAAAAGCTGGATTACAGCTTTCGGGCGAGACGGATCTCTTCCGGAATCTTCAGGAAATGGTAAATGATCTCTGTGTGGTCTGCCTGTGCAAATCTTCGGCAGTCCGTGATGCAGTGGAAGAACAGCATGTCAATGCAATTTTGCGCGCCGTCTGCGAAGCTTGTGAGAAGAAGGAAGAGCTCGCAGAGACTGTCTTTGAAGAACTCGAGGCACTTGAGGGGATCCAGGAAGAGAATTTTGAGAAATATATGCGCATGGATTTTCAGGAAGACGCTTGGAAGAACGAGGAAGAGCTTACTTTGGCATTCCGTGTGGTGAACCTGATTTCAGACAGTCCATTTGCGAATCTTGAAAAGACGAAGTCCGAGGGCGAAGTTGACCGTACAATACTTGATCAGACGGTGAATGATTTTATCGCAGAGGTTGATCCACTCTTAAAGTCTCTTTCAAAAATGGTCTCCCGTGCAATCATGGCAGGAGTTTTGGGTGTGATTCCATTCTGCTTTAATTCCTCGCAGGAACTGTTTGAGTATGTGAAGAACAGTCTGGAGAGCTGTTCCGACTGGGCAGAGAGGGAGACGAGCAAGGAACTTCTGGAAATGTTGATGGAAGAAGAGGACTATGATCTGGTATAAACATCTCTACATCGGAAAAAAGGCATCGAGACGGCGTTTTGCGATTCTTCAGGGAATCCGACAGAAGAAGATTCAGCCGGAGGTCTATGTGATTACTCCGCCACAGAATGGGAATAATGTGCTTGATATCTATCCGTCTGCGATGCTTCTTCTTCCGCCTTACCGGGATCAGGAGCATCTGCTGATCGGAGTTGCCGTGACCTACTGGGAGGCGCTTGAGGTCGTGCGCCAGATTGTAGATGATATGTACCGGACAACCGGAGGGTTTGACTGGAGAGTGTTTGTCTCGGATTGTTCGGAGGCTTCGGATGTCGTAGATTTCTCGGAGTGTTCGAGCTTTTCGGAAGATTTGGATTTTTCAGAAGCTGATTTGAAGGAATCTTTTGAGTGTGGTTTTTCAGAGCATAATTCAGAACAGAACCGTTTGGATGAGGACGGGGCGGAAAAGGAAAATTAACGGATGCTGGCTGTCATTTTTGGAATCTTGAAAATTCTTGGACTGCTGATTCTTGGAATTCTCGGATTGATTTTACTGGTGTTGTGTCTGATTTTGTTTGTGCCGATCTGTTACCGGGCAGATCTGTCTCTCTATGAGAAATTTTGTGCGGAAGCTACGGTGAGCTGGCTGTTTCGTGCGATTTCTCTGACAGTTCGGCGAAAGGAAAAGACAGAGATTTCTCTGCGGATTTTTGGAATTCCACTCGGAAAGAAAAAGAGGGCTGAGGCTGTTGCAGTTGAGAAAGAGCAGAGCAAAGCATCAGAGGAGAGCACGCCTGGGCGTGTGACGGTACAGCCGAAAGAAGAATCGAAAGAAGAACCGAAAGAAAAGGAATCGGGGAATCCGATGAAACCAGAACGGTCAGAGATCACGGAAACGTCAGGAACGACCAGGAAATCCGAAACCGTCATAAAAAAATCGAAACAACCGGAACAAACAGAACAACCAGAAAAGCTCAGCGAGAAGAAACGGGAGGAAAACAAGGAAGATCCCAAAAATCCGAAAAGAACGACAGAAGAAATACAAGAAACGCAGGAAACGTCGAAGAAAACGAAACAGAAGAATCCGATAGAAAGAATAAAACAAAAGGCAAAGGCGATTCTAGGAAAAATCAAAATGTTTCTGAGTGGACTTAGAGGGCGTCTCGGAGGACTCAAAAAACGCCTGATGAGAATCGGCTCGAATCTTCAGGAGTTGAATGAGAAGCGAAAGCGTCTGATGGAGTTTCTTCGAAAAGAGGAGAACAAGCGAGTTTTTCGGCTCTTGAAGCGTCAGCTTGTTCGGTTTCTACGCCACGTTCTCCCGCAGAAACTCTCCGGAAAGCTGGTGTTTGGTCTCGGAGATCCGTATCTGACGGGGCAGGTGCTGACAGTCGTCAGTCCGTTTTATGGATTTTATGGAAGAAATTTTGCACTGACACCGGTGTTTGACGCGGAGGCGCTGGTGCTTGAAGGTGAGGCAAAGTTCAGAGGTCGGATTCGGATCGGGACTCTGCTTTGGATCGGACTCAGGATTCTGATTGATAAAGATGCCCGGAGACTGTGGAAGACATGGAGAAATTCGCGCAGATAGTTTTCTAAAGAGGGCAGGTCATAAGGAGGAATAGTGATGGCAGATAATCATTTTGCAGAGACAGTGGAGGCGCTGTTTAAGGGAATGGATCAGTTTGTGACGACGAAGACAGTTGTGGGTGAAGCAGTCAAGGTGGATGATGCGATCATTCTTCCGCTTGTGGATGTGACCTGCGGAATGGCTGCCGGTTCGTTTGCCGACAATGCGAAGCAGAACGGCGGAGGCGGAATGAGTGCGAAGATGAGCCCGAGCGCGGTTCTCGTGATCCAGAACGGAGTGACGAAGCTCGTGAACATCAAACAGCAGGACGCTGTGACGAAGATTCTCGACATGGTACCGGATTTTGTGAATAAGTTTACGGGCGGACAGAAGGAAGTCTCAAAGGAAGCGGTCGAGACCGCGGAGACGATCGCTGAGAATGCAAAAGAAGTGACCAAGAAATAGGAAATAGAAAAAAGAAGTAAACCAAAGAAGCTTGCAAAAGTAAAAGAACAACAATCAGGGAAAACCAAAAGAAGATTAAAGAATAATAAGAAGTAAAGAAAAGCATCCGTCTGCGGAATCGTTTTATGGACACTTGCATATGGTGATAGTATCAGAAGAAAAAGGATGAGAAGGATCAAAAGAATTTGATTTTGATCCGTTGATTCGATCGATCCCATCGTGTAAGGAGGAATCCATGAAGCGAGTCTGTGGTCTGATGCTTTTTTGTTTTGGAATGGGGATGACCCTCTTACTTTTTATCCCCGAAACTCTGACAACCCTGATTTTCATCATCGGGTGTCTGACGTTTGGGTATTATCTGTTTGCATGTTGACAAATTGGAAGTGTTATGGTGTTAGAATCTGAGAAAGATGACTCAGTTAATTCATGAAGATTGGTTCATGAAATGCAAAAAAGCTGTCAGCCCAAGTGGACTAACAGCTTTTTAAATGCCATAAATTAAGCACGCTCTACTAAGCCAGAACGTAAGCAAGAAGTACAAACGTACATCTTCTTAGCGCCGCCGTTTACCTTAACCTTGACAGATTTAACGTTTGCTTTCCAGATCGCGTTGGATCTTCTATGGGAATGGCTCACATTATTTCCGAAGTGAGCAGCCTTTTCACAGATTGCACATTTAGCCATGATTGCACCTCCTTCACCGCTACTTGCCTCCGGGTGGAGGCTACAACAAATGTATGATAACAGAAGTTCGACATTTTTGCAAGTAAAATTTGAAAAATTTCAAAAAAAATGTAACAAGAAAACTTGGAATGGACACAATATCGGGTGTGTGGTATACTTATTTAGTTAAAAGATGTCTTGAATTTAGATTTTGGCGTGATAGCATGGTAACTTTCTAAGGGGTATGAAGTTGCGCGTTTATGCGCCTTATTGGTATCGCGTTAAGATCTGTGTAGGTAACTGTGAATGTGAAGAGGAAGATGAGGAAGACACAGAACAGTTATTCAGTTAAGAAAAATTGCGACCCGAGATGGAATTTGCCCGATCAGGCAGATGGTATCATCTTTCGATCGCGGAAAAATAAAAATGGAGGGATGGCTATGAAAGGACATATCAACAACAAACTTGGCGAAATCCAGATCAGTTCAGATGTTATCGCCCTTTATGCAGGTATGACAGCAGTGGAATGCTTCGGAATCGTCGGAATGGCGGCAGTGAGCATGAAAGACGGACTTGTAAAACTGCTTAAAAGAGAGAGTATCACACACGGAATCACAGTAAGTGTGGAGGACAACCACATTTCTCTGGACTTCCATGTGATTGTGGCTTATGGAGTCAGCATCTGTGCAGTTGCAGACAACCTGATTGCCAATGTAAAGTACAAAGTAGAAGAATTCACCGGAATGGAAGTTGACAAGATCAATATCTATGTAGAAGGTGTACGAGTAATTGATTAATGAAGGAGGAAGCATACCGGTGAGTATGAAGGATATTGATGCACATCTGTTACAGAGAGCATTTCTCTCTGCGGCAAAAGGATTAGAGGCAAAAAAAGAATGGATTAATGAGTTGAACGTATTTCCGGTTCCGGATGGAGATACGGGAACAAACATGACGATGACGATCATGTCGGCAGCGCGCGAGGTTGCAGGCATTGAGCAGCCGACGATGGAGAACCTTGCAAAGGCAATCTCCTCTGGCTCCCTGCGCGGTGCACGCGGTAACTCCGGTGTTATTTTATCTCAGCTTCTGCGCGGATTTACGAAGGAGATCAAGAATGCGGACAAGATCAATGTCACAGTTCTTGCAAATGCCTTTGTGCGTGCGACTGAGACGGCTTACAAGGCAGTTATGAAGCCGAAGGAGGGCACAATCCTGACCGTTGCAAAGGGCATGGCAGACAAGGCTGTGGAGCTGGTTCCTCAGACCGATGATGTCATTGAGTTTGCAGAGAAGGTCATTGAGCAGGGTGACTATGTGCTGAGCCAGACCCCGGAGATGCTTCCGGTTCTGAAACAGGCAGGCGTTGTGGATTCCGGCGGTCAGGGTCTGATGCAGGTGCTCAAAGGCGCCCTTGACGGACTTAACGGCAAGGAAGTCGATATGACGATTCCGGCGTCCACCGGTGCAGGTGTCTCTGCGATGACCTCAGGAAAGAGCGCTGCCGGTTCTTCTGACATTGAGACTGCTGACATCAAATTCGGTTATTGTACCGAGTTCATCATCAATCTCGAGAAGGAGTACACCGAGAAGGATGAGCATGAATTCAAGGCATACTTGGAGTCTCTCGGCGATTCGATCGTTGTCGTTTCCGATGATGATGTCGTGAAGGTTCATGTTCACACGAATGATCCGGGTCTTGCAATCCAGAAGGCACTGACCTACGGTTCTCTGTCCCGCATGAAGATCGATAACATGCGCGAGGAGCACCATGAGCGTCTGATCCAGAACGCAGAGAAGCTTGCAAAGGAGCAGAAAGATCAGGAGGAAAGAGAGAAAGCAGAGCAGGCAAAGGCGAGCGAGGAGCCGCGCAAGCCGGCAGGATTCATTGCAGTTTCTGTTGGAGAAGGACTCAGTGAGATCTTTCGCGGAATTGGAGCAGACTATATCATTGAGGGTGGTCAGACGATGAACCCGAGTACCGAGGATATGCTTTCTGCAATCGAGAAAGTCAATGCGGATGTGATCTACATCCTTCCGAATAACAAGAACATCATCCTTGCAGCGGAGCAGGCAAAGTATCTCGTCGAGGACAAGAAGATTGTGGTTGTTCCGTCCCGCACCGTTCCGCAGGGAATCACGGCTCTGATTAACTTTGTTCCGGATCAGACCCCGGAGGAGAACCTTGAGACGATGAAGGATGAGATGGCGCGCGTGAAGACGGGTCAGATCACCTACGCAGTCCGCAACACGAACATTGACGGCATGGAGATCCATGAGGGAGACATCATGGGAATCGGCGATCATGGTATGCTCACGGTCGGCACCGGAATCGAGACCGTCGCTCTCGACAGCCTCAAGGCAATGGCAGACGAGGAGTCCGAGCTTGTGACGATCTACTACGGAAGCGATGTGAAGGAAGAGGATGCTCAGGCACTCTTAGACAAGGCAAAAGAGGCATTCCCGGATCTTGAGATTGAGCTTCAGAATGGCGGACAGCCGATTTATTATTACATGATTTCCGTGGAATAATCTTGTTTCCATGAAATAACTTTATTTCTGTGGAGTAATTTTTTATGAATCAGGAACCTATTACGAGTTTAAAGGGCATCGGTGAAAAAACCGGTGCCCTGTTTCAAAAATTGGGAATTGAGACTGTGGACGATCTGCTCCACGACTATCCGAGAGGATACGATTCCTACGAGCCTCCGACACCGATTGAGTCGGTGAGAGAGGGGGAGATTGTCGCGGTCTCCGGAGTTCTCTTAAAGACGGCATCGGTGCGCCGATTTAAGCAGGTCGAGTTGACGCTTGCCTCAGTCAAGGACCGGAGCGGAGTCATGCAGTTGACGTGGTACCATATGCCTTATCTGCGCGCAACGCTTCAGATGGGAAAACGTTTCGTCTTTCGCGGAAAGGTCGTGAAAAAGGGAAGTCGTCTTGAGCTGGAACAGCCGGAGATCTTTTCGCTCGAGGATTATGAGCGGGTCATGGGATCGATGCGCCCGGTCTACGGTCAGACAAAAGGGCTTGGAAACAAGGCGATTGTGCGCGCGATGGAGGAGGCATTTGCCCGTCGCACGATGGAGAGGGAGTACCTTCCGGAAGATCTGCGGAGCCGTTATGAGCTTGCGGAGTACAACTATGCGCTCGAGCACATTCATTTTCCGGCTGACCGCGCGGAACTTCTGATGGCGAGAAAGCGTCTCGTCTTTGATGAGTTCTTTTTCTTTTTACTGGCAGTGCGAAGACTCAAGGAAAAACGGCAGGATCAGACCTCCGCGTTTGTGATGCATCATGCAGAGGAGGTCGATGCGCTTGAAGCCCGTCTGCCGTATGCGCTGACCTCAGCCCAGAAGCGCACGCTTACCGAGGTGCGGAGGGATCTTGAGAGCGGTCTTGTGATGAACCGTCTCGTTCAGGGTGATGTCGGATCGGGAAAGACCGTGATTGCGATCCTTGCTCTTCTCCAGACCGCATACAATGGATTTCAGGGCGCTCTGATGGCTCCGACCGAAGTCCTCGCAAGACAGCATTTTGAGTCGATGCAGGAGTTGTTTGAGAAATGGGGAGTCACAAAGCAGGTCGTGCTCGTGACCGGTTCAATGACAGCGAAGGAGAAGCGGGAAGCATACAAGAAGATTGCCTCCCACGAGGCAGACATCATCGTCGGCACCCATGCGCTGATTCAGGAAAATGTTCACTACGACAAACTAGCCCTCGTGATCACCGATGAACAGCATCGTTTTGGTGTCGGACAGAGGGAGGCGCTCGGTCAGAAGGGCGCTGAGAGCCTGAAAGTTTTATCTGGTGCAGAAGCAGAGAAGCACCAGGAGACAAGCACTCTGCCCCATGTGCTTGTGATGAGCGCGACACCGATCCCGAGAACACTTGCGATCATTCTCTACGGCGACCTCGACATCTCGGTGATCGATGAGATGCCGGTCGGCCGTCTGCCGATCAAGAACTGTGTCGTCGATACGGGATATCGCGATCGCGCCTACCAGTTCCTTGCAAAAGAGCTGGGCGCGGGTCATCAGGCATATGTGATCTGCCCGATGGTCGAGGCGAGTGAGATGATCGAGGCGGAGAATGTGCTTGATTACACGAAACTTCTGAGGGAACGGCTTCCGGGCGCGCGGATTGAGTATCTTCACGGTCGGATGAAGGGCAAAGAGAAGAATAAGATCATGGAGGCATTTGCATCCGGCGAGATCCAGATTCTCGTGTCGACGACGGTTGTCGAGGTCGGAGTCAACGTGCCGAATGCGACAGTAATGATGATTGAGAATGCGGAGCGCTTCGGACTCGCCCAGCTTCATCAGCTTCGCGGACGAGTCGGGCGCGGAAAGGCTCAGTCATACTGCATCATGGTCAATGGCTCCGATCAGGATGGAACGCAGGAGCGCCTTGACATTTTGAACCGCTCAAACGATGGATTTTACATCGCATCGGAGGATCTGAAACTGCGAGGACCGGGAGATTTCTTTGGCATGCGTCAGAGCGGAGATCTGGAATTTCGCCTTGCGGATATTTTCACGGACGCAGATCTCTTAAAGACCGTCGCCAGAGAGGTTGACGCGCTATTAAAGTCAGATCCGGAACTTATAGACCCGGATCACGAGGCACTTAGGGAGCGGATGGATGTGTATGTGAGCAAGGGGTATGAAAAGTTGAATCTGTAAGAGATGGTTAAGATAAAAACTCTGCTTGACAAATTTGAAATTCAGGCTTACAATTCATTTAACAAAACAAACCAAAACCAAACAAACCGATGAGAAAGACGAGTAGGCTTTCCTCTAAAATCACAGAGAGTTGCAGATGGTGGGATTGCAACATGGCGGAGATTGTTGAATGGACTTTCGAGGGCGATTCTGAAACTGAGACAGATCATCAGAACCTTACTTTTTTACTTTTATGAGGTTATTTTTGATGAATGAAGATCGGGAGTATGGAGCGACGGAAACTGTGACCGTTATCTGACAGCACATATGCATGTATGTGAAAAAGAGGGCTATTGCCAATTTGAGTGGTACCGCGGATTAAGTAAATGTGAATTCGTCTCAGATACAGGAAACTGTATCTGGGACTTTTTTTATTTCATAGGAAATGGCATTCCAAATGGCGTCCCATGAAACAAAAAATGCTCCACGAGAATGTGCCAAGGCATATTCCTTATTTCAAAATTTCAGGAGGAAAAGATTATGAAAAAGAGAAATGTGAAAGCAGTGATTCTGGCGACAATGGCGATGGCAGTACTTGCAGGATGTTCTTCCTCAAAAAATACCGAGACGACAACCACTTCTTCCGAAGCGACAAGCTCCGCAGAGTCCAAGGCAGAGGACGGAAGCAGTGCAGAGAGCAGTAGCGCAGGAGAAGATACCGGCGTGGCAGAGATCGCAGATGGCGATTTCACCGTAGGAATCGGTCAGTTTGCAGAGCACGGTTCTCTTGACAACTGCCGAATCGGTTTCCTTCAGGGACTTGCAGATGAGGGCATCGTCGAGGGCAAGAACCTGACCGTCCTTTATGAGAATGCACAGGCAGATGGCGGTACCGCAAGTCAGATCATGGATAACTTCCTTGCAAAGAAGGCAGATCTGATCTGCGCGATTGCAACTCCGATTGCACAGAGTGCATACAGCGCAGTTAAGAAAGATGGCGTTCCGGTTATCTACACCGCAGTAACCGATCCGGTTGCAGCAGAGCTTGCAAATGCAGATGGAACTCCGGTCGGTGAGATTACCGGTACAAGCGACAAGCTCCCGGTTACCCAACAGCTTGAGATGATCCGTAAAGTGCTTCCGGATGCAAAGACGATCGGTATCATGTACAGCACAAGTGAGATCAACTCCGTTTCCGCAATCGAGGAGTACAAGGAGGCAGCGGGAGATTACGGATTTGAGATCGTGGAGAGCGGTATCTCTTCCACAGCAGATATTCCGTTGGCAGCAGACAATCTGGTTGAGAAGGTAGACTGCATCACGAACCTGACTGACAACACCGTTGTAAGCTCTCTTCCGGTCATCCTTGACAAGGCAGGAAAGAAGAACATTCCGGTATTTGGAAGTGAGGTAGAGCAGGTAAAGATCGGCTGTCTCGCAGCAATGGGACTTGACTATGTGAGCCTTGGTGAGCAGACCGGTAAGATGGCAGCACAGGTATTAAAGGGCGAGAAGAAGGCAAGCGAGATGAACTTTGAGGTCATCAAGGAAGCTGCTTTCTACGGAAACACAAAGGTAGCAGAGAACCTCGGAATTACCCTGCCGGATGAGCTGACTGAGAGTGCAGCAGGACTCTTCGATGAGATTAGCTCAACCACAAAGTAACTTCGATAACTACTGATAACTCGAAAGACGATTAGAAGCTGGGGGAGAGAGATGTCCATTGTACTTGGCGTGATGGAGGAGGGTCTGATCTATGCGATCATGGCACTCGGCGTATATATTACTTATAAAATTCTGGATTTTCCGGATCTGTCTGTGGACGGCACGTTTCCACTCGGAGCAGCAGTCACGGTCATGCTGATCTTAAAAGGTGTGAATCCATTTCTGACTCTGTTTCTTGCATTTTTAACCGGAGCGTTTGCCGGATGCATCACAGGAATCATTCACGTCAAGTTCAAGGTGCGTGACCTGCTTTCCGGTATTATCGTGATGACAGCGCTCTACTCGCTCAATCTTCGCATTGCGGGAAAAGCAAATGTGCCGATTTTCAGTCAGGAGACAATTTTTGAAAATGCATGGCTTGAGAGTATGGTACCGGAGGCACTTGAACCGTATCTCGTAGCTTTGATTCTTCTTGTGATTGTTGTGGTCTGTAAGATACTTCTCGATCTGTATCTGAACACGCGCTCAGGATTTTTGCTTCGGGCAGCGGGAGACAACGATGTGCTTGTCACCTCTCTGGCAAAAGACAAGGGTATGGTAAAAATCCTCGGTCTTGCGATCGCAAACGGATTTGCTTCCCTTGCAGGCTGTGTGTACTGTCAGCAGAAAGGCTTCTTTGAGATCAGCACCGGAACCGGAACTATGGTTATCGGACTTGCAAGTGTTATCATCGGAATGAAGCTCTTGAAGCGTTTTAATTCGGTCAAGGCGACGACAGCAGTCATTACGGGATCTGTGGTCTACAAAGCCTGTGTCTCGATTGCGATTGCGATGGGAATGGCAGCTTCGGATCTGAAGCTGATCACAGCCGTTTTGTTCCTGGTGATTCTGGTAGTCAGCAACCGGACAGAGGGCAAAGTAAAAATTGCAGGAAAGAAGGGGAAATAAGTGCTCGAACTCAGTCATATTCATAAATATTACAATGCAGGAACCGTCAATGAGATGTGTCTGTTTCAGGACTTTTCCCTGACGATTCAGGATGGGGAGTTCGTCTCCGTCGTCGGAAGCAATGGATCGGGAAAAACCTCGATGCTCAATCTGATCTGTGGAAGCATTCCGCTTGATTCCGGTTCGATCCGGATCGGCGGAAAAGACATCACCAACATGCCGGAATTCAAGCGTCAGCGCAAGATCGGTCGCGTTTACCAGAATCCGGCAATGGGAACCTGCCCGAGCATGACGATTCTTGAAAACATGTCCCTTGCGGACAACAAGGGCAAGCCATTCAACCTTCGCCCGGGAACAAACCGTCAGCGCGTTGATTTTTATCGGGAGCAGTTAAAATCTCTCGGACTCGGTCTTGAGGACAAGATGGATGTGAAAGTCGGAGTGCTCTCCGGCGGTCAGCGTCAGGCGATGGCGCTTCTGATGTCGACAATGACTCCGATTGAGTTTTTGATTCTCGATGAGCACACCGCTGCACTCGACCCGAAGACTGCCGAGATCATCATGCAGTTGACCGGAAAGATCGTGGAGGAGAAGCACCTGACAACGATTATGGTTACACATAATCTGCGCTATGCGGTGGAATACGGAAATCGTCTTCTGATGATGCACCAGGGACACGCGGTCATGGATCGCGCTGGAGCAGAGAAGACAAACACCCAGATCGATGAGATTCTTGAGAAATTCAATGAGATCAGCATCGAGTGTGGAAATTAAAAAGTGAAGCATGAAACGAAAAAGAAGAGGCGTGAAATGCGCCTCTTTTTCATACCCATTTATCTGCTTGAAATAGGGAGCATTTGCCGATTATCTTATTTTATAGTTTTTTCAGAAATGAAATGGGATTCTTATGGTATACTCTTTACAGAGAGTTTTTTTGGGATTTCCTATTTTAAAAAGTTAAAAAAGGGAAAAACGATAAACAAAACAGAACAATCAGAAAGGGGTGTACCAGATGAGATTAAAGACACGTCTTGCGATTGCGTTTCTTGCATTTTCCATCCTGCCGGTGATTTTTGTCGGTATGGTGCTTTCGATGGGAAAACTGTTCGTGCTGTACCGGTTCAATGAATTCGGTCCGGAAGTGCGCTCCATGGTGATTCAGATGCTGGTTTCCGGCGTGCTGATGCTCGTCTTTGTCTGTGCGTCGCTGACGATCTGGGTGTATCGCTCGATCTTAAGACCGCTGAGCAAATTGCAGGAGGCAACCAGAAAGATCCGGGATGGCAACCTTGATTTCACGCTGGATGTGGAGGAAGACGATGAAATCGGAGAACTCTGCCAGGACTTTGAGGAGATGAGAATTCGCCTGAAAGAGAATGCGGAGGAGAAGATTCAGTACGATATTGAGAGCAAGGAGCTGATCAGCAATATCTCTCATGATTTAAAGACACCGATCACCGCAATTAAGGGATATGTCGAGGGAATTCTCGACGGAGTGGCATCTTCGCCGGAGAAGCTGGACAAATATATCCGAACGATTTACAATAAGGCAAACGACATGGATCGCCTGATCGATGAGCTGACGTTTTACTCCAAGATTGATACGAATAAGATTCCGTATACGTTTTCCAAGATCAATGTGAACAGCTATTTTGGAGACTGTGCGGAGGAAGTCGGACTCGATATGGAATCGAGAGGGATCGAACTTGGATATTTCAACTACGTCAGTGATGATGTGGTCGTGATCGCTGATGCCGAGCAGATGAAGCGAGTGGTCAACAACATCATCAGCAACTCGGTTAAGTACATGGACAAGCCGAAGGGGATCATCAACATCCGGATCAAGGATGTCGGGGATTTCATTCAGGTCGAGATCGAGGACAATGGAAGGGGCATCGCGGCGAGGGATCTTCCGAATATTTTTGATCGCTTTTACCGGACTGACGCATCGAGAAATTCTTCTCAGGGTGGAAGCGGAATCGGTCTCTCGATTGTGCGCAAGATCATTGAGGATCACGGCGGACGGATCTGGGCGACGAGCAGACTCGGAATCGGCACGGAGATGCATTTTGTGCTGAGAAAGTATCAGGAAGTTCCGCAGACAGAACCTTCTGTTCCTGAGTCAGATCGACGTGGCGGCTCTAATAAGAAGGAATCCGGAAAGAAAGATTCCGGAAAAAAGGAAAAGTCGTCAAAGTAGAAATAACAGAGGCTATTGAAAATCAGCGATATATAAAGCAAGATAGAAAAAGCAAGATATAGAAAGCAGTAAATTAAGAGATCAGTAAATAAGAAAGCAACATATAAATAAGTAGTGGAGCGTGGAAAAATGAGCAGAATTTTGATTATTGAGGATGAGACGAGCATTGCAGAGCTGGAAAAGGATTATCTAGAGCTGAGTGGATTTGAGGTAGAACTGGAGGAGAACGGAAAGAAGGGACTTGACCGTGCTCTCGGAGAGGATTTTGATCTTCTGATTCTTGATCTGATGCTTCCGGATATGGATGGATTTGAGATCTGCCGTCGTTTCCGCGAGGTGAAGAATACGCCGATCATCATGATCTCTGCGAAAAAGGAAGATATTGACAAGATCCGTGGTCTGGGACTCGGAGCGGATGACTATATGACAAAGCCGTTCAGCCCGAGCGAGATGGTGGCGCGTGTGAAGGCACATCTTGCGCGCTATGAGCGTCTGATTGGAAGCGGAAGTCCGGAGAACGAAGTCATTGAGATTCGCGGACTCAAGATTGACAAGACCGCAAGACGCGTGTGGGTCAATGGAGAGGAGAAAAACTTCACGACGAAGGAGTTTGATCTTCTGACCTTTCTCGCACAGAATCCGAACCATGTATTTACAAAAGAAGAACTCTTCTCAAAGATCTGGGATATGGAGTCGATCGGAGATATTGCGACAGTCACGGTTCACATTAAGAAAATTCGCGAGAAGATCGAGTTTAACACCGCGAAACCTCAGTATATTGAGACGATCTGGGGTGTGGGCTATCGTTTCAAAGTATAAATCAGAGCGGATGCGCAGTGATTTTAATAGGAAGATGTCAGCAAAGCTGATTAAAATCACGCGCCAAGTTGATGCTTGCGTCGACCTGAATAAGAGAAACAAAAAGCCAATATAGCTGAAAACAGAAAAATACGGAAATTGCGGGAAAAGCAATTCTGGCATAGAATATAAGAATAGGACAGGAAGGAATAGAGTTGCAAATGAAAAAGAAAACAGGAATCTGCATGGCGATGGCGATGCTTTTGATGACAACACCGGCATGGGCGGGATCACCGATCATTGCAGTCGGAAGTGGCAACAGCACGACATCAACCTCTTCTGTGATCACAGAGACGGTACAGCTCAATCAGAGTCCTTCACAGGAGATCTTAGGAGAGTCGACAGCATCGTTTGTACCGGAAAAATTTGTGCTTCCGCAGGATGCCTCTGTCCTTGTTGTTGTCGAGGGACGCGGTGGCACCAACTGTCAGGTTTATGCATATGAGAAGACTGCCAATGGCACCGATGGCACAGGCTGGACGAAATGCCTTGAGGTAGCCGGTCATCTCGGACGGAACGGAATGAGCAACGATCGCCATGAGGGAGATAAGACGACCCCGATCGGTGTTTTCCGGATGAACACTCCGTTTGGTCAGGCACAGGCGCTTGAGGGATTTCCGTCTGACTACATTCAGGTTGATGACTCCTATGTCTGGGAGGAGACGAGCAACAAGTTAGTCAAGGGTTCCATCGAAAAAGGCGAGCGAGTTGGTGCTCAGGGCTATGCAGGCTATTACAACTATGTGATTGACGCAGGATACAACCGCAATGCCGTTTCCGGTCGCGGTTCTGCGCTCTTCCTTCACTGCGATATGCCGGGAGATACCGAGACATCGGGATGCGTGGAGATTCCGCAGGCAGACATGATCACGATTATGAAACTCTACGGAAAGTACGGCAGTGGTTATTCCTACATTGCACAGGCTCCGCAGGGAACATTTGATCAGATTTATGATTCTTACGGAACGAACAACGGACTGTCCCCGGAGGGAGTGTTTGCAAAATAGGAGAGAGAATCTGGCAAAAAATCTTTCCCACACGGAGTCATTCGCCATTGTGTGTACCTCAGAAAAACACAGTCAAAAAGAAGTCAAAAAAGCAAATAAATTTACATAAAAATTCGGGATTTTGTTTGATTGACATGAAAACATACCTGTGTTAAAATTTTTAGACGTATGCGAGAGAGGATTCAAGGTCTATCTTGAACCCTCTCTTTCTTTAAGAAAAGAGAGACAGTTGCAGGAGAGAAAGAGAGTACAACCATGTCTGCCCGGAAACATTGTGCTTGATGTAAAATAGAATCTATTTGCAAAGGGATGACGGAAACCGGAAGAAAAATCGCTGATTGACTGACTGGATTGTTCTTTATTCAAATCAAATGGAACCGAAAATCATAGAGAGACCCATACAAAGATACAAAAGCAAAAAAGAGAGATGGAAACAGAAACGGGTGGACAATACGAAGCGTATTACTGTGTGAAACGTATGAAAACCCGAAAACAGGAAACAAAAAAGCAGGTAAGAAACAAACAAGAAACAAAAATGAAGGAAAATGAGGACACAGAATGGATACAGTAAAATTTGAAGAGTTACAGATTGATGACAGAATTCTGAGAGCTGTGACGGATATGGGATTCGAGGAGGCTTCCCCGATTCAGGCAAAGGCAATTCCGGTTCAGATGGAGGGCTTGGACATCATCGGACAGGCACAGACCGGAACGGGAAAGACTGCAGCATTTGGAATTCCTCTGCTTCAGAAGATCGATCCGAAAAATAAGAAACTTCAGGCGATTGCACTCTGTCCGACGCGCGAGCTTGCGATTCAGGTAGCAGATGAGATCCGCAACCTTGCAAAGTACATGCACGGCATCAAGGTTCTGCCGATCTACGGTGGTCAGGACATCGTGCGCCAGATCCGCGGACTTAAGGATGGCACCCAGATCATCGTCGGCACCCCGGGCCGTGTGATGGATCATATGCGCCGGAAGACGATCAAGTTTGATCAGGTACATACAGTGATCATGGACGAGGCAGATGAGATGCTGAACATGGGATTTTTGGAGGATATGGAGACGATCTTGAGCCAGCTTCCGGAGGAGCGTCAGACAATCATGTTCTCTGCAACGATGCCGGACGCAATTCAGAAGATTGCAAAGACGTTCCAGAAAGATCCGCAGATCGTCCGCGTGGTGAAGAAGGAGCTGACGGTTCCGAAAGTAACCCAGTATTATTATGAAGTAAAGCCGAAGACCAAGGTTGAGGTGATGTGCCGTCTTCTCGACATGTATGCTCCGAAGCTGTCTGTCGCTTTCTGCAATACGAAGCGTCAGGTTGATGAGCTGGTGCAGGAGCTTCAGGGAAGAGGCTATTTTGCAGAGGGTCTTCACGGAGACTTAAAGCAGATCCAGCGTGACCGCGTGATGAACAGTTTCCGAAATGGTCGCACCGAGATTCTTGTCGCAACCGATGTGGCAGCGAGAGGAATCGATGTCGACGATGTCGAGGCAGTGTTCAACTACGACATTCCGCAGGACGAGGAGTACTATGTACATCGAATCGGTCGTACCGGTCGTGCAGGTCGTGAGGGTATCGCATTCAGTTTTGTTGTAGGACGCGATGTATACAAACTGCGCGACATTCAGCGTTACTGCAAGACGAAGATCGTTCCTCAGGCAATTCCGTCCCTCGACGACATCACCGAGATCAAGGCAGAGAAGATCCTCGATCAGGCAAAGCAGGTGATGGCAGATATGGATCTGAGCCGAGTTCTTCATATTGTAGAGAAGAAGCTCCTCGAGGAGGATTACACCTCCCTCGATCTCGCTTCCGCTCTTCTGAGAATGAGCATGGGTGAGGAAAATCAGGACATTGCGATCGATTCCCAGCCGGCACGTTCCCTCGATGATCTCGATTCCTGGGGTCGTGGTGGAAGAGGCAGAGGTCGTGACAACGGTCGCGGACGCAGTGGAAGAGACAACCGTGGCGGTCGTGGCAGAAAGAGCGACGGCGATATGGCTCGCCTTTTTGTAAATCTTGGAAAGAATCAGGGTGTGAGACCGGGAGATATTTTGGGTGCGATTGCGGGCGAGTCCGGAATCTCCGGTCGTATGATCGGAAGCATCGACATGTATGACAAATATACCTTCGTCGAAGTTCCGTCGGATTGTGCAGGAGAGGTTGTGGAGTGCATGAAAAATGCAAAGATCCGTGGTAAAAATGTCCACGTAGAGCTTGCAAACTCCCAACAGTAATGTGAAAAATACCAAAATAATCTTGACAGTGGTGAGAAAAATATGGTAATATAACAAAGTACATATTTTTATCATACTACCTTAGAGAAAATGAGAGCAGGGTTGAGACCGGTGACGGTGTGACCTTGCTCTTTCTTTATGGTTTGAGAAAAAAATAACAATTAAAAACGGAATTGGCAACAAAACCAAATCGGCAACAAATCAACAGCATCATCATGAAAATTTAATCATAACTGACAGGGGGAAGGATATTATGGGGAAATATGTCATTGCACTGGATCAGGGAACAACAAGCTCTCGCTGTATTCTCTTTGACCGGGAGGGAAGCATATGCAGTGTAGCACAGAAGGAGTTTACACAGATCTTCCCACAGCCGGGCTGGGTGGAGCACAACCCGATGGAGATCTGGTCATCACAGCTTTCCGTGGCACTCGAGGCGATGGGAAAGATTGGTGCGCATTACAGTGATATTGCGGCGATCGGAATCACGAACCAGAGAGAGACGACGATCGTCTGGGATAAGGAGACCGGTGAGCCGGTTTACAATGCGATTGTCTGGCAGTGTCGCAGAACCGCAGATCGCATCGAGAAGCTCAAAGCAGACGGAATGGAGGAGAAGATCCGTGAGCGCACGGGACTGATTCCGGATGCTTATTTCTCGGGAAGTAAGATTGCATGGATTCTCGACAACGTCGAGGGCGCACGTGAGCGGGCAGAGCGGGGGGAGCTTTTGTTCGGAACGGTTGATACCTGGCTGATCTGGAATCTGACAAAGGGATGCATCCATGTGACAGATTACACAAACGCATCCCGCACAATGCTTTTCGATATTCACAAGAAATGCTGGGACGATGAGATTCTTGCATACTTTAACATTCCGAAATGCATGCTTCCGGATGTAAAACCGTCAAGCTGTGTATACGGATATACATCCTCGGATGTCATGGGAGGAAAGATCCCGATTGCGGGTGCAGCGGGAGATCAGCAGGCAGCGCTGTTCGGTCAGTGCTGTTTTGAGCCGGGAGAGATGAAGAATACTTACGGAACCGGATGCTTCCTTCTGATGAATACCGGAGTGAAGGCGATCAATTCCACACATGGACTTCTGACGACGATTGCGGCTTGTACCGCGGAGGAAACTCATTATGCACTTGAGGGAAGTGTATTTGTCGCAGGTGCGGCAGTGCAGTGGCTTCGTGATGAGATGCGTATGGTCAGAAGTGCTTCCCAGACCGAAGAGTATTGTACCGCAGTTGAGAATACTGGCGGAGTCTATGTTGTTCCGGCATTTGCAGGTCTTGGTGCTCCGTATTGGGAACAGTATGCGAGAGGAACGATCGTCGGTGTGACGCGTGGAACGAGCAAGGAGCAGTTTATCCGTGCGACGGTGGAGTCGATGGCATATCAGGTTTACGATCAGATCGAGGCGATGCAACAGGATTCCGGAATTGCACTCAAGAAACTCAAGGTTGACGGCGGCGCGAGTGCCAATAACTTCCTGATGCAGTTCCAGTCAGATCTTCTCGGATCTGAGCTGGTTCGCCCGCAGTGTATTGAGACGACAGGACTCGGAGCAGCCTACCTTGCAGGTCTTGCGGTCGGTTACTGGAAAGACCGCGATGAGATCCGTGAAAACTGGAAGGCGGAGCGCGATTTTGCACCGGAGATGCCGGAGGAAGAGAGAAAGAAACTCATCAAGGGCTGGAAACGAGCAGTTCGCTGTGCACTTGCCTGGGCACAGGAAGATGAGGACGAATAAGGATGAACAACGAGGACGAAGTCGTTAGCATTTTTGCAACGCAGGAATGAGAACGGGAATGACAAAACTTCGGAAAAATAAGTTAAAATAAGAGACGACTAAGAGACGTTTCGAGAAACTGAGGACACAATTGCAAATTTGGACATAAACTATGCAAAAATAAGAATACCTTTATTTTCTTAGGAGACAATTCGAAAAAATGTTAAAATTCTTCAAAGAAAAAGTGAAATATAAATAAAATTTTTATTGACATTAGGACAAAATGACGGTATACTTGTTCTCAGTTGAGAAGTACTTGTACACATTGCATGGAGATGAGAGAGCGCGCAGTGATGTAATTGAAAGAGCATGTTCGATTCAGTTATATCATTGCGTGTTTTTATTTCACAGAAACCTTGCAGTGTGGAGGAGTATCGCAGGGAGAAGAGACTGCGACAACAGAAATTATGAAAACGGAGGAAGGGTGTTATGAAAAAACGAGTAGCATTGCTTCTGGGCGCAGCGACGATGATGGCTGTAGCTCTGACTGGTTGTGGAGGCGGTAAGTCTTCCGATTCTGGTTCTGCATCAAATGGGGGAGATGCCGGAACGACGACAGCAGATGGCGGAAGCTCCGAAGCCCACAAGGACACTCTGGTGATTGGTACGGATGCAGATATCAACAATCTGGATCTTCAGTCCCAGCAGGATCAGATCAACAACATTGTTCTGAAGAATACGCATCAGACTCTGGTATTCTTCAACAACGGTTCTCAGGGAGATGAGCGTTTTGGTCCGTGTCTGGCAACTTCGTGGGAGCAGGAAGATGATACCCACATCAAGATGAGTCTTCGTGACGATGTTCATTTCAACGATGACGACGAGACTCCGATGACCGCAGAGGATGTCAAGTTCACGCTGGATATGGCGATGGACAACATGGTAGCTTCCGTCCTCAAGGGTTATGTTGGAACAACGGTTCTCGATGATTACACGATCGAGATTGAGACTGAGAGCTACAACAACGAGTTCATTCAGTCCCTGTCTTCGGTTCCGCTGTCCATTCAGTCTAAGAAGGCATATGAGAGCGGTATGGAAGATCCGTACTACATCGGAACTGGTCCGTACAAGTTCGATGAGTGGGTAGAAGGCGAGTATTGCCGTCTGAAGAAAGTTGACGATTACTGGGGCAACGATCTTCCGGCAGATGATAACCTGGCACCGGGTGTTGTAGATACGATCGAGTTCAAGCCGTACATCGAGGCATCTTCCCGTGTTATGGCACTTCAGGCAGGCGAGATTGATGTCTGCGTAAACCCGCCGATCAACGAGTTACAGTATCTGGAAGATGATGACAACATCACCGTTTATGAGCAGACCGGAACCCGTCTTTTCTACTTTGCATTCAACGTAGAGAAAGAGCCGTGGAACAACCAGAAACTGCGTCAGGCAGTTGCATGTGCGATCGATCGCAATGCAGTACTTGAGGCAGCTGTATACGGCAAGGGTACTCTTCAGAAGACGATCCTGAACCGTGGTCTGTGGGGCTTCTACGATGATATGGAAGGCTTTGATTACAACGTAGATCGTGCAAAAGAGCTGATGGCAGAGGCTGGTTATCCGGATGGTGGAATCACCACTACCCTGACTTACGCTTCCGGTACTCCGTATGAGCAGATTGCAACCGTTATTCAGGCAAATCTGGCTGACATCGGAATCACCGTAACCCTTGAGCCGATGGAGACTGCAACCTTAAAGTCCACCTGTGTAGATGGCAAGCAGGAGCTCTTCCTGTGGAGATGGAACGAGGATTCCAAGGTTGACTTCGTATACCGTGACCTGTTCTATACCGGTTCTGGTTCTAACTATCATCACTTCTCTGACCCGAAGGTTGATGAGCTGACCGATCTGGTAGCAACTGAGAAGGATGCTGATCAGCGTCTCGCAGATGCAAAGGAGCTTCAGGAGTACTTAGTAGATCAGTGCCCGCAGGTTCCGCTTTACATTGCAAACCTGGTAGTTGCATACAACAAGAACCTGAAAGGTACCTATTTCTACGGCGGTGGAAACCATGACTGGCGTCATGCATATGTAGCAGAGTAATCATTGTAGCGGACATCATGGAAGTATTTATCTTACCTATGTTCTAAGAATTTAAAAACCGTGATGGAACAGTGAGAACGATGAAATCTTGCGGGCTACCGGTTTCCGGGCCCGCAAGATTTTTTTCAGCAAAGATTTATCTACTTATCAATATTTATTACTTGAACAGATAAATCAAAGCAAAATAAAGTTGATGTGAATGGGTTTGATTTTAAAAGGAGAAGGAGTGAGTAGCAGATGATAAAATACATAGTCAAGCGCCTCGTAATGCTGGTGCCGGTAATTCTGGTTACCTCGTTTCTGATTTTCTGGGCGATGAGCCTGACCGGCGGTGATCCGGCGCTGATGCTTGCGGGTGATAATGCACAGCCGGAGCAGGTAGAGCAGATCCGCGAAGAACTCGGTCTGAATGATCCGTTTATCGTGCGCTATGCAAACTACATGAAGGGCATGGTAACCGGAGATATGGGTAAGTCCTATGTGACAAAGCGTGATGTATTCAAGACCTTTATGGAGCGTCTTCCTAACACGTTGTTACTTGGAGGAACAGCAGTTGTGATTGCCGTTCTCGTCTCGGTTCCACTCGGTGTCTACACCGCGATACATCAAAATACATGGAAGGATACGGCGGGCATGATATTCGCCCTATTCGGAACATCGATGCCGAACTTCTGGCTCGGATTGATGCTCATTATCATCTTTTCCCTGAAACTCAAACTTCTGCCTACCGGAGGTAAGGGCGGAATTGACAGCCTGATCCTGCCGGCAGTAACCGTTGGTTTCGGTCTGGCAGCTCTGATCACAAGAACAACTCGTTCCTCCATGCTCGATGTGCTCCGTCAGGATTACATGACGACTGCACGTGCAAAGGGATGTTCCGAGAAGCGTGTTATCTTCACCCACGGTCTGAAGAATGCGCTGATCCCGATCATCACTGCAATCGGTCTTCAGATGTCTCTGGTTATCACCGGTTCTGTACTGGCTGAGACCGTATTCTCCTGGCCGGGAATCGGTCGTCTCGTTTACGATTCCATTTCCAAACGAGATACGCCGATGGTAACGGGATCGATCATCATGTGTTCGATTCTGATGTGTATCATCAATCTGGTGGTAGACCTGATTTACGCATTCTTTGATCCGCGTATCCGGGCACAGTACAGCAAGAAGGGGTGATCGTATGGCACAGACAAATTCAACCGGAAATACAAAACATGTAAAAAAGCGTACCATGCTCCAGGAAACCTGGAGACATCTGATCCGCAACCGCGGAGCCGTGCTTGGCATGCTGTTTCTTCTGTTCCTTGTTGGCGCAGCACTTTTCAGTCCATTGATTTTTGACTATGAGAAGGATGTAATCGGTCAGAACATGCAGGATCGTCTGATGGCTCCGTGTGCAGCACACTGGTTCGGAACTGATGAGTTCGGACGTGACCTGTTTGCCCGTGTCATCTACGGTGCACGTTATTCTCTGATCATCGGTGTCGGCTCCGTGTTCCTCGGTCTGATTGTCGGAACGATTCTTGGTTCTCAGGCAGGATTCCGTGGAGGTGTTGTGGATTCCATCATCATGAGAGGAATTGATATTTTCTATTCGATCCCGAACATCATGACCGCAGTTGTTATCGTTTCCCTGCTTGGTACAAGCACCGTAAACTTAATGATTGCACTGGCATTCTCCTGCGCGAGCAGTTTTGCCCGTATCGTGCGTGCGTCGGTTATGACGATCCGTGATCAGGAGTATGTAGAGTCTTCCTACGCAATGGGACTTCCGACCTGGAAGATCATCGTAAAACATATCCTTCCGAACTGTCTGTCCCCGATCATCGTACAGATCACTCTGTTGATCGGAACGACGATCATTTCAGCTTCCTCCCTGAGCTTCCTTGGAATCGGTGTTCCGGCTCCGGCTCCGGAGTGGGGTGCACTTCTTTCCGCAGGACGTGGTCACATCCGTGATGCAAGCTACATGTGTATCATTCCGGGTCTTGCAATCATGATGACCGTACTGGCACTGAACCTGCTCGGTGACGGACTTCGTGATGCACTTGATCCGAAGCTGAAGAAGTAAGTTGCGGGAGAGTGAGGAGCAACAAAAATAGGAGGAGAATGGCATGGCAGAAGATTTAGTTCTTGATATTAAAGATCTGGTGGTGCACTATGAGACCGAAGACGCAGATGTGTGTGCGGTAAATGGCATTGACATTCAGATCAGAAAAAAACGTACTTTGGGACTGGTAGGTGAGACCGGCGCCGGAAAGACGACGACCGCGCTCTCAATCCTGAACCTGATCCCGAACCCGCCGGGCGTAATCAAAAACGGGTCGATTCACCTTGACGGAAAAGATATCCTGAAAATGTCTCAGGAGGATTTGCAGAAAGTCCGCGGAAATGATGTGGCAATGATCTTCCAGGACCCGATGACGGCTTTAAACCCGGTTATGACGGTTGGAGAGCAGATCGGTGAGAGTATCATGCTCCATCAGAATATTTCCAAACAGGAAGCATTTGAGAAGGCAAAAGAGATGCTTAAGATGGTAGGTATCGCAGAGTCCCGTGCCTACGATTATCCGCATCAGTTCTCCGGTGGTATGAAACAGCGAGTTGTCATCGCAATCGCACTTGCTTGTAGCCCACAACTTCTGATCGCCGATGAGCCGACGACCGCTCTGGATGTAACGATTCAGGCACAGGTTCTTGAGCTGATGAAACAGCTGATTCAGGAGAAGGAGATGGCAATGCTTCTGATCACTCATGATCTGGGTGTTGTCGCTGAGGTCTGCGAGGATGTGGCAGTTATGTATGCCGGACGTATCGTGGAGAAGGGAACGGCAGACGATGTGTTCAACCACATGCGTCATCCGTATACCGAGGGTCTGTTTGATTCCCTGCCGAACTTGAAGCAGAGAGGCGAACAGCTCGTTCCGATTCGCGGTCTGATGCCGGATCCGTCGGATCTTCCGCCGGGATGTTCGTTTGCTCCGCGTTGTCCGTATGCGACCGAGGCATGTACAAAGTCAATTCCTCCGTTAAAGTCTGTGGAGGGAAGCAAGACGCATTTTGTGGCATGTACCGCATATGAAAATCCTGATTTCAGCTTGAGGAGGAACGAAAATGGCAAATAAGACAATTCTGGAAGTCCAGAATCTCACAAAATTTTTCACAACTCCGGCAGGTCAGTTGCACGCAGTCGACGGAGTCAGCTTTAAAATCGAAGAGGGAAAGACGCTCGGAATCGTAGGAGAGTCCGGATGCGGAAAGTCCACGACCGGAAGAACGATCCTGAAACTTCTTGAGCCGACCGGCGGAAAGATCATTTTCGACGGAAAGGACATCACCTCATACAGCAGAAAGCAGATGCGTCCTCTGCGCCAGGAGATGCAGATGGTCTTCCAGGACCCGTTCTCCTCTCTGGACCCGCGTCAGACGGTTATGCAGTTGATCGGTGAGCCGATCATCGAGCACAAGCTGTTAAAGTCCAAGAAGGACATTGAGGATCGCACACTTGAGCTGATGGAGACCGTAGGTCTTGCAGAGCGTTACATCAACGTATACCCGCATGAGCTCGATGGTGGACGCCGTCAGCGTATCGGTATCGCGCGTGCGCTTGCCGTAAATCCGAAACTGATTGTCTGCGATGAGCCGGTATCTGCACTGGATGTGTCGATTCAGGCACAGATTCTGAACCTGTTGAAAGAGCTTCAGGAGAAAATGGGTCTGACCTACATTTTCATCACCCACGATCTGTCTGTTGTAAAATACTTCTCAGATGATATCGCAGTTATGTATTTGGGACAGATGGTTGAGAAAGCACCGTCCGATGTCCTGTTTGCAAATCCGGTACATCCGTACACGAAGGCACTGCTGTCTGCAATCCCGCTTCCGATTGTCGGAAAAGAGAAGCCGAAGCGCCAGCTGATCAAGGGCGAGATCACCTCCCCGGTTAATCTGCCGGATGAGTGCCGTTTCATGAAGCGTTGTGACTTTGCAGACGAGTGCTGTAAGAAGTGCAATCCGAAGCTCCATGAGATCGAGCCGGGACACTTTGTGGCATGTACGAGAGTCGCAGAGGGAACGATCTAAGAATAAAAAAACGATTCAAAAGGGGAAACGTTACAAAAAACGCGTATTTTACTGTAAAAGGAGAATAGCAGAAAAATGGAAACAGCTGTATGGGGGAGCATGCTCGAGCAGTTTACGGCTACCGGAATGACGAATCAGATGGAATATCTGCTCAGAATTCTGATTGCGTCCTTGCTCGGCATTATGATCGGAAGTGAGCGAAAAAACAGAAACAAGTCGGCAGGAATCCGCACGCATATGATTATTGCGATGGGATCAGCGCTGATGATGGTAGTCTCTAAGTATGGATTTTATGATAATTCCAGATGGGATGCCTCCCGTGTGGCATCTCAGGTTGTCAGCGGTGTCGGCTTCCTCGGCGCTGGTGTCATCTTTGTCCGCAACAACTTGGTCAGCGGTCTGACGACCTCTGCCGGTATGTGGGCAACTGCCGGTGTCGGTCTTGCAATGGGTGCCGGAATGTATGTCGTTGGAATCTGCTCGGCAGTCATGGTTGTGGTGATCCAGTTTATCACCCACAAGATTTCTTATTTTGCAAATGTTGCGACAAACGGTTATTTGCGAATGACGATTGACCAACAACCCGGCGCGGTCGAACGAATGCAAAATTACCTAGAAGGGCAACGAGTCGAGATCGCCGGTGTGAAGATTAACAAGAACAAGAAGGAAGAAATCAAACTTGAGTTCGATGTGGTCTATCCGCCGGGATTTAAGAAGGGCGAGCTGATTGCAAACCTCGTGGAGATGGATCATGTGATCGCAGTCAGCGAGTAGGAAGTCATCAAAATTGTGAGCTTATCACAAAAGATTGTGAAAATACAAACGATTGTCTGTAAATGATTGACAAGACCCCAATGTTGTGCTAGAATGAAAAACAGTTAAATACGATACCTTTTGAGAGAAGAGAGTAAGGTGAAGATGAGCAGGAGATCATTCTGCTATATTCCCTTACTCTCTTTTTTTGTAAAGGATCGGACTAAGCAAGTATTCAAAGAATCTCTTTTGCACTTACATTTTCGGGCGAAAAGAAATCTGAGACTACGTTAAGAACATGGAGGAGGACATGATGAAGAAGATGGATTACGATGTGGTGGTAATCGGTGGCGGTGTTGTGGGCTGTTCGATTGCCAGGGAGCTTTCCCGCTATGACCTGCACACCTGCGTGATTGAGCGGGAAGAGGATGTCTGCTCCGGTACGTCAAAAGCAAACAGTGCGATTGTACATGCCGGATTTGATGCACATCCGGGTTCCTTAAAATCCCGTTTTAATGTTGAGGGCAACCAGATGATGGGGGATCTGGCAAAGGAACTGGATTTTGATTTCAAGCAGAATGGCTCTCTTGTGCTCTGCTTCCATGAGGAAGATATGCCGGCGCTGAAAGATCTGTATGAGAAAGGCGTAGAGAACGGAGTAAAGGATCTCGCCATTATCAGTGGAGATGAGGTTCGCAAGATGGAGCCGAACACGACCGACACGGTTGTGGCTGCTCTGTATGCACCGACTGGTGGTATTGTCTGCCCGTTCGGTCTGACGATCGCAATGGCTGAGAATGCCTGCGACAACGGCGTAGAGTTCCGTTTCCTGACTGCTGTTGAGAGCGTAGAGGCAGTTGAGGGTGGTTACACCGTAAAGACTTCCAAGGGCGAGATTTCCTCTCGTTATGTGGTAAATGCTGCCGGCGTTTATGCAGACGAGATTCACAATATGGTGAGCGCAAAGAAACTGCACATCACCGCAAGAAAAGGCGATTACTGCCTGCTCGACAAAGAGGCAGGAAGCCTGGTATCCCACACGATCTTCCAGCTTCCGGGTAAGATGGGTAAGGGCGTTTTGGTTACCCCGACTGTTCACGGAAACCTGTTGACTGGTCCGACCGCAGTGGATGTGGAGGACAAGGAGAAGACGGCGACCTCTGCTGAGGAGCTTGCAGATCTGATGTCCAAGGCAACGATCGGTGTCAACAACATCCCGTTCCGTCAGGTTATCACTTCCTTCGCAGGTCTTCGTGCTCACGAGGATGGCGATGACTTTGTGATCGGTGAGGTTGAGGATGCAGAGGGCTTCTTCGACGCAGCTGGCATCGAATCTCCGGGTCTTACGAGTGCTCCGGCAATCGGCGTTTACATTGCAAAGCTGGTGGCAGAAAAGGCTGAGGCAGGCGAGAAGGCAGACTGGAACGGAACTCGCAAGGGCATTGTTCGTCCGGAGCTGCTCAGCAAGGAAGAGCGCGCAGAGCTGATCAAGAAGAATCCGGCTTACGGAACAATCATCTGCCGTTGTGAGGATGTCAGCGAGGGTGAGATTGTCGATGCAATCACCCGCACGTTGGGAGCAACTTCCCTCGATGGAATCAAGCGTCGTGTCCGTCAGGGTATGGGACGTTGTCAGGCAGGCTTCTGCACACCGAGAACGATGGAGATTCTCGCTCGTGAGAAGGGCATGAAGATGGAAGAGATCTGCAAAAATGCACCGGGTTCTGAACTGCTGACCGGGGAGCGATAACAGGAGGGGAAAATCATGACACAGCATGACATTGTAATTATCGGCGGAGGCCCGGCAGGCCTGGCAGCAGCTGCTGCCGCAAGAAGAGCAGGTGTGGAAGATATCCTGATTCTGGAGCGTGACAGCTGTCTTGGCGGTATCTTAAACCAGTGTATCCACAACGGATTTGGTCTTCATACATTTAAGGAAGAGCTTACCGGACCGGAGTATGCATCCCGCTACATCAAGATCGTGGAGGAGATGCAGATCCCGTACAAGCTCAACTGTATGGTAATCGATATCAACGACAAGAAGGAAGTTACCTTCATCAACAGAGAGGATGGTCTGACGACGATTCAGGCAAAGGCAATCATCCTTGCAATGGGATGCCGTGAGCGTCCGAGAGGAGCCCTGAACATTCCGGGATATCGTCCGGCAGGTATCTACTCCGCAGGAACCGCACAGCGTCTGACGAACATCGAGGGCTATCAGGTAGGTAAGGAAGTTGTCATCCTTGGTTCCGGTGATATCGGTCTGATCATGGCAAGAAGAATGACGCTTGAGGGAGCAAAGGTAAAGGTTGTCGCAGAGCTGATGCCTTACTCCGGCGGATTAAAGAGAAACATCGTTCAGTGCTTGAACGACTACGATATTCCGCTGAAGCTCAGCCACACCGTTGTGGACATCCAGGGCAAAGAGCGTGTAACCGGAATCACTCTTGCAGAGGTAGATGCAAACCGCAAGCCGATCCCGGGAACCGAGGAGTTTTACAGCTGTGATACCCTGCTTCTGTCCGTAGGTCTGCTTCCGGAGAACGAGCTGACCAAGGGTGCAGGCGTTTCGATGAACCGCGTGACCTCCGGTCCGAACGTAAACGATCAGCTCGAGACGAGTGCAGAGGGAATCTTTGCATGTGGAAACGTGCTTCACGTTCATGACCTCGTAGACTATGTATCTGAGGAGGCAACCTTAGCTGGAACGAATGCAGCTGCCTATGTACAGGCTGGCGCAGAGAAGAAAGAGGGACATGTTGTTCCGCTGTTCGGCGAGAATGGCGTTCGCTACACCGTTCCGCAGACTCTCGATACCGAGAATATGAATGACAAGATTACGGTTCGTTTCCGTGTGGCAGATGTCTACAAGGATCGCTATATCAGCGTTTACTATGATGGAAAGCGCGTTGCACACAGAAAGAAAAAAGTACTGGCTCCAGGTGAGATGGAGCAGGTTATCATCACAAAGGATAGCCTGAAAGATTGCCCGGATCTGGAAAAGATTGTGATCTGCACGGAGGAAGAATAAGATGGAAGTGAGAGAACTGACCTGTATCGGCTGCCCTTTGGGTTGCCCGCTGACTGTCCATATGGACGGAGATGAGATTACCGTAACCGGAAATACCTGTAAGCGCGGTGAGGAGTACGGTAAGAAAGAAGTGACGAACCCGACCCGTATTGTGACCTCTTCTGTACGCGTGAACGACGGAGCAATCGCAATGGTTTCTGTCAAGACTGCAAGCGATATTCCGAAGGGAAAGATTTTTGACTGCATGAAGGAGATCAGTGAGACGGTTGTGAATGCACCGGTTGCAATCGGTGATGTTGTGATTGCAGATTGCGCAGGAACGGGTGTTTCCATTGTTGCAACCAAGAATGTTGCCCATATCTAATCCATAGAGAATTTGTATCATTATACCATAAGAGAATTTATTAAAGGAATTCAATAAGAAATTCATGGGTGATTGATTTGGAAGATCATTTATAAAATAAGAGGATAGACCAAGACCAGTCAGGGTGTTCGGAGATGGCTACAAAACCGTTCTGAACACCCTCTCTGTTACTTATAGGTTCCGATTTTTATGATTGATTTTTTGTGATTTGCATTGAGAAGATAGCAATCAGTGGCAGAATGTGATAAAATAAATCGATAAGGAACGAGAAAGAAAGATAAAAAAGATCGAAAAGAAGCCAGGAGAAGGAGAGGGTAAGATATGAATTTCAACATCAATGGGATCTTCAATCCGGAGAACCGTTTTTGGAGCTTTATTGATAAGATTGTGAATCTCTGTTTGCTTGGAATCTTGTGGGCATTGTTTTCCCTGCCGGTTGTGACGGCTGGAGCATCGACGACGGCGCTGTTTGGATATACGCTTCCGCTGACGGAGGATGAGGAGGGGTATGTGTGGCAGACCTTTATCCGGACATTCCGGAAACACTTTGTCAAGAGCACGGTTTTCTGGATCGGAATCCTCGCAGGTGAGGGATTTCTCGTCTATGATCTCTACTGTTGCCTCCACTTAAATGTGCCGGGAGCACTCCGAATTGTGGCATTTGCTGTGCTGGCTTGTCTGATAATTGTTTTTTCTTTAACAGCAGTATGGCTCTTTCCGCTGACGGTGTATGAGGACGGAACGATTCGCCAGACGCTCTCTCGGGCAGTTGTCCTTGCGGTAGGTAATCCTGGTATGACCGTGGCGATTGTATCGCTGTACGCACTCTTTGGAATTGCAGTGTACTATATTCCCGTCCTGTTTATGGTCTGGTTTGCCTTTTTTTCTTATCTGACTTCGTATTTTTATCGTGCGACTTTCCGCAAATATCTCCAGAAAGAAGATTGACGAGGAGAAAATTTATGGGGCTTATATGAAAAGGCCCCATAAAAAATCGTCAAAATTGTTAAAAAATAATCAATAAATTGTGAAAAATAAAACAAGTAGTGAAAAATTATATAAAAAATTTTCAAAAAAGAGTTGCATTTTATACAAAACAATGGTAGAATCAATGTCATAAGAAATGAATACGCCGAGGAAGAGATGATGAGATTATGGCAAAAAGAGATGCGCACCGCTGTGCGGGGGGAAGATGCATCAGTTTTGTGTAATCTCTTTTTTTGCGCTCATTTTCCGAAAACGGCGCTCTAAGAAGGGAGAAGGAATATGAGAAAAAAGATCGCGTTGGTTATGGCAGCAGTGACAGCGGCAACCACACTGGCAGGATGTAGTGGTGGTGGTTCTACCGGAAAAGCAGGTGGACAGAACACGACGGCAGAGACAAGCGCAGAGGCAGGAGAGACCACCGGAGAGGTGGATGCCTCCAAGTATGAGGTCACAGAGCCGATCACGATCAAATGGTGGCACGCACTTGAGGATCAGTATTCAGATACCGTGCAGAAGGTTGTTGATGATTTCAACAATTCTCAGGATCTGATCACCGTAGAGGCAGAGTACATCGGAAGTTACAGCAAGGTAAATGAGGCTCTGGTTGCCGCACACGCAGCAGGAACGGATCTTCCGGCAATCACCGTTGCAAATACCTCCTACATCGCAGAGTACGGAGCAGGCGGACTGACCGAGGATCTGACCCCATACATTCAGGCGAGCGATTATGATGTTGCAGACTTTGGTGATGGTATGATCAAGGCATGTCAGTATAACGACAAGGTTGTTTCCCTTCCATTCCTGATCTCCACTCAGATCATGTTCTACAACAAGGATATGGCAGATGAGATGGGAATCACGATTCCGGAGAAGTGGAGCGATATGGATGCATTCCTTGACAAGGCAACCCAGAAGAACGCAGACGGTTCCACCGCTGTATACGGTACCATCATTCCTGGTTGGGATCAGTGGTATTTTGAGACCTTCTACCAGAACAACGGTGTGAAGATTATCAACGACGATCAGGTAACCACCGATCTGGCTGATGAGAAGGCAGTTGCAGTAGCACAGAAGATCAAAGACTGGTGCGACAAGGGTTACACCTACTGGACCGGTACCGGTGATGATGCTTCCTCCAACATGAGACAGAACTTCATCGATGGAAAGGCATTCTCCGTTGTACATACGACTTCTCTTTACAACACCTATGTAGATCAGTGTGACTTTGAGGTTGGCATGTCCTGGCTTCCGGGTGGCGACACCAAGGATCAGGAGATCGGCGGATGTTCACTTCTGATTCCGGCAAAGAACGATCAGGCAACCAAGAATGCGGCTTGGCAGTTCATGCAGTACCTGTGCAGTAAGGATGTCAACATGACCTGGGCAGAGGGTACCGGTTACATGCCGACAAGAAAATCTGTTCTTGATACGGATGAGGGTAAGGCGTTCCTTGAGAAGAAGCCGGCATTCCAGGCAATTCTGGACAACCTTGACGAGATCAACCCGAGAATCCAGCACAAGGCTTGGGGTCAGCTTGCTACGATCTGGAAGAACTCCATGGCAGAGGTTATGATGGAAGGCGGAGATGTTCCGTCCGCAATGGAGCAGATGGCAGACGAGATCAACGATGTACTTGGTGATTCATAATAAGAATAAGAGTTAAGTTGAGAAATGTGTAACTGCGGGGGATAGAGTAGTTACAAAAGAGGGAGCGTTACTGTTTGCACCTGTTTGTACAACCGGTCAACCGATAGATGGACCGTGAGTGAGGCAGATAGGGATGCAGGCAGTAACGCTGCAAGGTTACGATAAACACAAGCGGGGGTGTAGCAACATGTCAAACAAGAAAATTAACCCCAGGAGTGCATCTGCCTGGAAGGATTTCTTATGTGTCCTTCCGGTGCTGGTATTCCTGGCAGTCTTTACCTATTATCCAATCGTTAAGCTGCTTCAGATTAGCTTTACCGACTGGAACCTGCTGAATGATACCTGGAATTATGTCGGATTCAAAAACTGGGTTTGGCTCTTCGGAGGCTCCGGAACAAAGTATCTGTGGAACTCTCTGAAAGTAACTTGCCTGTACTCAGCAGGAGAGCTTTTTATTACCCTTGTCGGTGGCATGGTGTTTGCACTCATCTTCAACCGTATGACAAAGGGATTTTCGGCGATGAGAGCAATCGTCTTCATGCCGAAGTACGTAGCAATGTCTTCCGCAGCAGTTGTTTTCCTGTGGATCTTCAATAAGGACAACGGAATTTTCAACTACCTGCTCTCCTTAGTAGGACTTCCGGCAGTTGACTGGCTCGGTAACCGCCACATGGCTCTGATTTCTGTATTGATGCTGACCGGATGGCGTTGCGTTGGATACGGAATGATGGTTTATCTGGCAGCAATGATGGGAATCGCTCAGGATTACTATGAGGCAGCCTCCCTTGACGGAGCAAACAAGGTTCAGCGTTTCTTCAAGATCACGCTTCCGATGCTTTCTCCGACCACTCTGTTCCTGTTTGTAACGACCTTCCTTTCCTCTATGAAGGTGTTCCAGTCCGTAGATATCTTGACACAGGGCGGACCGTATCGTTCCACTGAGGTATTTGTTTACAACATTTATCGTTATGCAATGGTAGATTTCCGTATGGACCGTGCATCGACAGTTGCAATCTTTTTCTTCGTACTGCTGTTGATCGTGACGGTTGCGACGATGAAGGTTTCCGGTGGAAACGTAACTTACGATTCATAGGAGGAGAACAATCATGGGTAGACAGGCAAATGCCAATGGCATCGATTTGAACGAGGCTGCACGGCATAAGAAAAAAGTGATGACGGTACTCCAGTATGTTCTGGCTACGATTGTTCTTTTGATTGTCGTATTTCCGATCTATTGGATGTTGGTATCTTCAGTAAAATCACAGGAAGAGATTCTTCTTCCGGTTCCGACTCTCTGGCCGAGAGAGTTCCATTTTGAGAACTACATCAACGTGCTCAAGAGAGGCAACTTTATCAAGTATTATTACAACACGGCTGTGATGACAGCCGGAATCCTGATTTCTCAGGTCGTAACCGGTATCTTTGCGGGATACGGTTTCGCAAAGGGAAAATTCAAGGGACAGAATCTGTGCTTCATCATCGTGCTCGGCGCACTGATGATTCCGCTTCAGGTAACCTTCATTCCGATTTACATCATGATGGCAAACTGGGGAATGTCTGAGACCTTCATCGGCCTGATCCTTCCGGAGGCAGTATCTCCGTACTACATCTTCATGCTTCGTCAGACCTTCATGTCGATCGACGACAGCTATCTCGAGGCTGCACGTATGGATGGACTTGGAAGAATCGGAATGATCACAAAGATCCTTGTTCCGATGTGTAAGTCCACACTGTTCACCGTAACGCTTGTAACCTTTACAAACGGATGGAACGCTTACTTCTGGCCGAAGATCATCGCAAAGGGCGAGACGAGACGAGTTCTGACGGTTGGACTGGCTTACTTAAAGAACACATTTGCAGGACAGGCAACGATGAACAACCATGAGATCATGGCTGGTGCAGTGCTTGCGGTTGTACCGGTTATCATCCTGTTCTTCATCTTCCAGAAGTACATGCTGACCGGTTACTCGAAGGCGGCAATGAAGTAAGACAATTTTGATTTGGGGTTATTGAGTAATTACTTCGGTAAATTGAAATGTATTTAAAATGTATTTGAAATGTATTTGAAACATTATTTATAAAGATTTTGTGTAAAACCTACACGAAACAGATGCAAAAAGATAGAGAGAGTGCTATACTTGGCATAGAGCAGTTGACGTATAAGAACAGTTGATTGTTCACCTGATTTTGCATCTGTTTCATGACAGACGACAAGAAAAATGTGAGAAACAGCGGAGGGAAACGAGATGAAGGTTTATGCACACAGAGGTTACAGCGGAAGATATCCGGAGAATACGATGCTCGCATTCAAGGAGGCTGGAAAACTCGGCGTTGACGGTATTGAGCTTGATGTTCAGCTGACAAAAGACGGAGAGGTTGTTGTCATCCACGACGAGAAGATCGATCGCACGACAGACGGAACCGGTTATGTCAGAGATTATACACTTCAGGAGCTGAAGAAGTTCAATGCAGCTCAGATTTGGAATGGAAAATATGGTTTTCAGGAGATCCCGACCTTCGAGGAGTACTGTGCATGGGCGAAGGATCAGTCGCTTGTGACCAATGTGGAGATTAAGAGCGGAGTCTTTTATTACGCAGAGCTGGAGGAGAAAACTCTGGCACTGGTAAAGAAATACGGACTGGAAGATCGCATCATCTTCTCCTCCTTTAATCATACCTCTGTATTTCTGCTGAGAAAGCTCGCACCGGAGATTCCGGGAGGTGCGCTCGTAGAGCATGAGGGACTTGGAAATGCCGGATATTACTGCAAGAAGTACGATATGCAGTGCTATCATCCGGGCTACAAGGGTCTGACCGAGGAAGAGGTTAAGATCTGCCATGAGAATGGCATTGATGTCAATGTATGGACGGTCAATGATATGGCAACGCTCGAACAGCTTTGGGACTGGAAGTGCGAGGGTGTCATCAGCAATTATCCGGATGTCTGCAAACGCTATGTTGACAGCAAGGCAAGTGAGCAGTAAGAGAAATAATTGAAATGTTAAATGTTTAAAAATTCATAGGAAAAGAACATTATCTGTTCAGCAAGGGGAAAAGTTATGAGAAAAAGGCTTTCGCAGGAACGCAAAGTCCAGAGATGGGCTATGTGTTTTGGCAAAGCCTTTTTTTGTTAATTTTTAGCCATTTATCTTTGCGTTGCGGGGTCACTTTGGATGATTTGGAAAGTGACGGTTTCGTGGGTTTTGCTTGACGGATTGGAAATACGTTGCTAAAGTAAAGGAGAACATATGGAGAGTCAATTAGAGAAAGAATGGGGAGTTGAAAGAATGAAGGCAATGGAGTTGTTTGAGAGTTCACCGGTGATTGCAGCGGTAAAAGACGATAAAGGACTGTACCGGTGTTTTGATTCAGAGTGTCAGGTGGTATTTATTCTGTATGGAACGATTTTAAATATCACGGATATTGTGCGACAGATCAAGGAGCACGGAAAGATTGCAGTGGCTCATGTGGATCTGATTCAGGGGCTGAGTGCCAAGGAAGTGGCAGTCGACTACATTCGCACAAATACGCTGGCAGATGGAATCATCAGTACAAAACCGCTCCTTGTCAAACATGCGGTGGAGTCCGGACTGCTCGGCGTTCAGAGAACCTTCTTGATTGATTCGATGGCGATGAGCACGACGAAGAAGCAGATTGAGTCGTTCCGTCCGGATGCGATTGAGATTATGCCGGGAATTATGCCGAAGGTTCTTCAGGAGATTCGCGGATTTACGGAGGTTCCGATTATTGCCGGAGGTCTGATCTCCGATAAAAAGGATATCATGGCAGCATTTTCCGCGGGAGCAGATGCGATTTCCACGACGAAGGAAGATTTGTGGTTTATGTAGGATTTTTTGAAACCGAAAACGGTGCTGACAAGATAAGAGTGACAAAATAGGAAAAGAGACAGGAGGAAGCGAAGATGAGTGAGTTTGCATATAAGTACGGATTTATCGGAATGGGAAATATGGGATTTGCGATGTTGAAGGGGCTTCTTCAGGCGACTCCGGCGGAGAGTCTCACTTTTTCAGCGAGAAATCGGGAGAAGATGGTAAAGGTGGAGGCGGAGACCGGTGTGCATCCGGCTTCCTCAAATTTGGAGTGCGCAAAATCTTCCAAGTACCTGATTTTGGCAGTGAAACCTCAGCAGTATGATACTGTGATCGGAGAGATCCGGGAGGTGGTATCTGCGGATCAGGTGATTTTGTCAATCGCTCCGGGAATCACGATTGAGGATCTCGGAAAGCGCTTTGGAAAGCCGGTGCGTGTGGTCAGAGCAATGCCGAACACACCGGCGCTTGTCGGAGAGGGAATGACCGGAGTCAGCTTTGAGGAAGATCAGTTTTCTGAGAAAGAGAGAGCGGATATTCGTGAGTTCTTCTGCTCATTTGGAAGGATGGAGATCGTCGGGGAGAACCTGATGAATGCGGTTGTCTGCGCGAGTGGAAGTTCTCCGGCATACATTTACATGATTATCGAGGCGCTTGCAGACAGTGTGGTGAAGTATGGACTGCCAAGAGCGTCTGCCTATCAGATGGTTGCACAGACGGTCCTCGGAAGTGCGAAGATGGTGCTTGAGACAGGCAAACATCCGGGAGAACTCAAGGATCAGGTCTGCTCCCCGGGTGGCACGACGATCGCCGGAGTTTCTGCACTTGAGGAGTATGGTCTTCGGAATGCATTGATTAAGGCATCTGATGCATGCTATGAGAAGTGTACGAGAGTAAAATGACGTAAATGACGCAAGTAAAGTAACATGAACGGACAAGTATGAAAAAGACTGGAAGAGAGGAAATGAGATTATGGAGAATAAAGAGACAAAGAAGATTCCGCCGGTAATCCGCAAGGATCGTCAGTTGAAATATACCGGAAACATTCTCAAGATTTATGAGGATACGGTGATTGCAAACGGACATGAGGCACACTGGGATTACATTCATCACGACGGAGCAGCGGCGGTTGTCGCAGTTGCAGATGACGGAAAGCTGCTGATGGTGCGCCAGTACCGCAATGCGCTTGATCGCGAGACACTTGAGATTCCGGCAGGAAAACTGGATGATCCGAATGAGCCGAAGATTGAGTGCGCATACCGGGAGCTTGAGGAGGAGACAGGATATCGCTGTGATAAGCTGGAGTATCTGATGAGTCTGAATACGACGGTCGCATTCTGTGATGAGGCGATTGATATTTTTGTTGCCCGCAATCTGATTCCGTCTCATCAGCATCTCGATGAGGATGAGGTGATCAATGTCGAGGCATGGGAACTTGAAGATCTCGAAGAGCTGATCTACACCGGAAAGATGACGGATGCGAAGACCGTTGCAGCGATTATGGCTTATGCGAGAAAGTACCGGAGATAAGAGAAGAAAGAAAAACTAAAATATAAAAGAAAAAAATCAGAAGGTTTGGTGTGTTGGGTACATTTGTTATGTTAGTTACCCTAATTACCATAGCTATCCTAGATACGCTGGTTACGCTCCGCCAACTGGTACACGTTTTGATCATTCGAATAAAGACACATTTTTCCTTGTATTCTATCATAGAGTATAAAAAATGTTGCGGAGTGCGTGATGAAGAGAGTACAGCGACTTTTGCTCTGGGCAGTGGCGGGATGGATTCTTGCCTCGATTTTGGCAAACCGTGCATTTATCTCCGGTCTGATTAATGTGAGCGTGCTTTTTGATCTGCTCGAGAACCGGTGCGGGGATCTTTCGGGGGAGAGCAGGGGTGGATTTTTTCGGATGATCGCTTTGCGCTTTATGCAGACCGGAGGGCTTGCGCTGATCTGTGCGGGGCGGTTTGCGAGCGTGGGAGTGAGGATTATTCTGTTTCTGATTGGAGCCTGTGCATCTGCTACGCTTGTGATTTTGACATGGACGAGGGGAGCGGGCGGGCTTGTTCTTTTTCTGTGTGCATCTCTTCCGCAGGATCTTTTTTATCTGGCATCGTGGTTTCTTTTGATTGCAGAGAGTGTGGAGTATCCGCAAACCGTAAAAAGACCGTATCAGAGACGAATCTGGGTGATTGCAGGACTTCTCTGCGCAGTTGGAACCTGGGTGGAATTTGTGATTGGGGACTGGATTCTCAAAAATTTCGTTTCCTTTTAGGACATCTAAGCGGGAATCCTCGGCCATTCAATGACCGAGATGAAAGCGC
>NZ_CFAHBC010000024.1:0-44524 GCF_983179755.1 Brotaphodocola sp.
GGCGCTTTCATCTCGGTCATTGAATGACCGAGGATTCCCGCTTAGATGTCCTAAAACAGATCCGAAAGGAGGGGATCTCAACCCCCGTTCTGATGCTGACCGCCCGCTCCGAACTGACTGACCGGGTCAAAGGTCTTGACTGGGGAGCAGACTACTATCTCACAAAACCATTTGAGAACGAGGAGCTTCTAGCCTGTCTCCGCTCAATTCTTCGCAGACCGTCAACTATGGTTCCCGAGGATCTGCAATTTGGAGATTTGACTCTGATTCCCTCTGCCTCCAAGCTGACCTGTGGGGAGCGTGAGGTTCTGCTGAGCGCCAAAGAGCTTGAGATGATGCGCCTTCTGATGCAGAATATCGGACAGTATCTCTCCAAAGAGACTCTGATTTTGAAAATCTGGGGATACGACGGGGATGTCTCCTCAAACAGTGCCGAGGCATACATCTCTTTCCTGCGAAGAAAACTGAAACTCCTCCGCTCAACGGTTCAGATCTGTTCTGCGCGAAGCATCGGATACCGACTTGAGCAGAATCAATAAAAATCAATTATTTTGAGAACAAAAGGGGGAAAGGGGGGGATTTACCCATGCTGAAACAGCTTCGCTGGAAGATTACAGGACTGATTATGAGTGTTGTCGTGATTCTTCTGACGGCTATTTTTCTCGCGCTCTACTCCTCAACCGCGCTGAGTTACCGAAATCGCAGTATGGAGGCAATGCGAACGGCACTTCAACAGAATCAGAGCGGGCAGCTTAAGCCCGGACAAGAAAAACCGCAGGCTCAAGCTGAACCTCAACCGGATTCCACACAACCGCCCAAGCAAGAACAGAATTCATCCATGCCGAGTCAGCGTTCATCAGAAACACCTCTTGAATCACCTCCTGAAAAGCCACAAAATGAGCCAAACGCAAAGACAAGTAGTGATCCGAGTCTAAATCAGCCAAAAAATACCGATTCTCCTCCACCGCCCAGACAGGAAATCTCCGCAGTCGCAGTCGTGGAGATCGGCACGCTGACAAACGCAGATGGAAAATTCACAAATGAAACAGCACCCGATGAAGTCCTCGAGAACACGGACACAGAGGAGACGAACTTCGTCCTTGAAAATCACATTCCTGCCCTCTCCGATGAGGATGCAATCACGTTTGCTCTTCTCGCAGAAAAAGAGGAAAAGGACGGACTGTGGTTCCCTGTGCGGACAACACCTTCGCTATATGAGACAGAAAACTCCTCTGGGAAGCGTCCGCTATGCGCTTGCAGACACGTTCAGCGAAGATCATGCACTGAAAACTCAGATGCTCCACTCCGGCGCCGTCGCACTTCTCGCTCTCGTCGCCTTTTTCGTTGCATCGTGCCTGCTCTCCCACCGTCTTGTCGCTCCGGTCGAGACTGCATGGAAGCAACAGCAACAGTTCGTCGCCGATGCCTCCCACGAGCTAAAAACCCCTCTGACCGTCATTTTGTCAAATACCAATCTGCTTCTGCGCGACTATGATGATCGCAAAAGTGGGAATTTTGAGCGAACTTTGCGGATACAAAGCGAAGCGACCCGTATGAAACAACTCGTCGAATCTCTCCTCCTCGCCCGAAGCGATTCAGGACGACTCTCTCAGGATTATCACAACGTCGATTTCAGTTATCTCGTTGAGAGCAGTGTCATGGCATTTGAGCCTATTGCCTTTGAGAGCGGGCGGAAAATTGAGGCTGACCTTACCGAAGACATCGAGCTTTATGGAAATGAGACAAGACTTCGCCAGCTTGCAGACATCCTGATCGACAACGCCTGCAAATACAGCAATCCCGGTTCCGTCATTGAAGTTCAGCTTTGTGAAAAGAAAGACACTCGTAGCGTTTCCTTTTCTGTCACCAGCGAGGGAAAATCATTGAATGAGGAAGAACAAAAACAGATTTTCCTGCGCTTTTACCGCGCCGACCCTTCCCGCGGAGAGAGCCCCGGCTTCGGTCTCGGTCTCTCGATTGCGTCAAGCATTGTAAACGAACAGGGGGGAACGATTCAGGTTTCCTCCGATGGAGTCCAAAAGAATACGTTTACTGTAACCTTGCCAAAAAAGAAAGATGGTTCAAGGTCAGATTCCAATTAAGTGAACTCTGATTAATCGTTTGACTATGCATTTGATTACACGCATAAGAACGAACCATCAAATCCATAAAACCCATAAAATGCACAAAACATCCAAAAGAAAAAGACGAAGAGTTCTCCGCCCTGCAAATTCACAAACTCTCTTTTGTAGTCTCTAAATTTGCATGCGAAGTTATCTTCGTCTTTTGTGTTTCTACGGATTCGTCATTCAGATTCTAATTTTTCTGCAACGTCTCCAATTTTATTTATGCCAGAATCTCTTTTACAACTGCCTTCAGATTCTCATCCTTGCAGTTATCCCAGAAATACTCGTCAAATCCCTTGGTTGCCAGAGCGCCCTTAACCAGCTCACGATCCAGATTCTTTAAGATTGTTCCGAGATCCTGATAGGTTACCGTCTTCACCTGATCCAGAATCTTCTTATTGCGCTGTTCCGGAACGGCACGCTCTCTCGGATATCCCTGACCGCTCTCCTCCACATACAATTTCTCAAAGATGTACTCGAGGTTCAGATCTCCGCCCCAACCGAAGCCTTTTGCAAACGGGATAGCAATCGCATTTCCGTCATTGATCTGTGCAAATGTATATGCATCCAGTGCATCCTCCACATGACCGCAGATAACACCCGGGAAGGAGTTGCATGCCAGCATAGCGCCCTCGCCAGTTCCGCATCCGGTAATCACATAGTCTGCTGCGCCGGAATTCAGAAGAACTGCTGCCAGAATACCAACCTGAACATAGGTCAGCTGTGCCTCATCATCTGCGGAATACATACCATAGTTGTATACCTGATGTCCCATCGGCTCTACAACTTTCTTCAGCGCATTCTCAATAATAGCGTTCTTTCCTGCCTGGCTGTTCTCATTAATCAGTGCAATTTTCATGTTAAAAATCCCCTTTCTGATGATTCAATGCATCGATCGCCGATAAATCAGTGATAGATAAATCGGTAATGGATAAATCAAATCATTCTATACATATTGATACGGATACTTCATACCTTCCCTATCATCATATCTGATTTTCCGCATAAAAGCAACGCAGTTTTCATTATTTTCTGAATTTTGAAAGTAGTTACTATTTTCTCTTCCCTGTGCATGTTTTTTTTTGCACATTTTCCATATTTTCTCAATAATGCGCTTGTTCATTATCCGCAGTTGACAGGTTGATCCTCTTTTTGTGGTAAGGCGATAAACAGCTCCATAATCACAATCTGTCATTCACGCATTCGCTTAAAAATCCAGATAAAGTAGGTAATCTCTGCCACAGCCGTGATCGACCAAGAAACCGGATAGAGCAGATAAAGCGAACGAATCGTGTGAATGCTCGCAAATACCGTGTAAATCCAGACAAGTCGGAAAACACAGGAACCAAGAATTACCACAACCGTCGGCACAACCGTCTTTCCAAGTCCGCGCGAAGCTGCAATCGTCGCATCCATGAATGCGCTGACCGCATACGAGAGTGCCATCACGGAGAGACGATGAATTCCCGCTTCCATAACTTCACGGTCACTCGTGAAGAGTCCGAGGAATGCATATCGCATCACATAGAGTCCAACACCGAGAGCCAGTGCCAAGGTAAATGAATAAATGATACTGAACACATAGCTCTTCATCATTCGATCACGTTTTCCTGCACCGCGGTTCTGCGCGATAAAGCTGGTGCCTGCGGTGTAGAATGCCGCCATCATGTCATAGACAAGCGGATCTGCATTTGCCGCAGCCGAATTTCCCTCAACCATCACATGATCAAAGGAATTGACACTCGCCTGAACGAAGAGGTTTGCAACCGAAAAAATCGTATTCTGGAACGCCGCCGGAACACCAAGCTGAAGCACTCGGCGCAGTTTATCCGCATTGAACTCTTTTCGGACCTCATTTGGGTGAAACGCAAAAGAAGCCTTGCTTCTGATGAGCATTCCTACAACAAGAATTGCAGAGACATACTGGGAGGTGACACTTGCAAGTGCGACACCTGCCACATCCAAATGGCATCCAATGACAAAAATCAGGTTGAGAATCACATTCAGAATTCCCGAAAATGTCAGGCAATACAGCGGTCTCTTCGTATCTCCCGCTGCGCTGAGCACAGCATTACCGAAATTGTACATTGCGAGTGCAGGAGATCCAAGCAGATAAATATGCAGATATAAAACCGCTCCCTTCATCAGCTCCGCCTTCGTCTTCATCATCGTCAAAACGGTCCGCGCAAACACGATTCCAAATCCCATGATCAAAAGTCCCGTCACCAGACAGACCACCGCTGACGTGTGAACCGTCTGTCGAATATTTCGCTCATGTTTTGATCCGATATAAAGTGCCGTCAGCGCGTTCACTCCACTCGCAATTCCGAGCAGAATTCCTGTAAACAGTGTCACAAGCAAACTCGTCGAGCCTACTGCACCGAGCGCAAGCGGACCTGAAAATTTCCCGACAACTGCGACGTCCGACATATTAAACAGCACCTGCAAGATGTTGGAAAACATCAGTGGCACACTAAAAACAAGCATTTTTTTCCACAACAAACCCGTTGTGAGATCCATCTCCGTGCTTTTCATTTTTCTTTTGTCCTTATTTTCTTTCGTGATTTTTTCTGTTCTCGTATTTCTTTTTTCTGTCTCCCCGTGCATCCGATGCGAAGATTCGTTCTTTCCCCGTTTTGTTCAAGCTTCGTTCCATATCCACCATGCTCAACTTTTTTGTAAACATAGAATGAGCGTTAGAAGATGCAGGACTTAAAATTCCGATTCATCCACTAACGCTCATTCCATCATACACTTAAAATATCAAAATGAAAAGCACATTTTTCTTACAAATTGAATCTCTCTACTTTAAAAAATTATCTATCGATCCAAAAAATGATATATTTCTCAATCATATCTTTCTTTTGCAGTGCATCAAACCACTCAGATTCACAGCCGTGATCAGTGCCTCCTCAAAGGAATCCGTCTGAATCAGACACCAGATTGCAGATTCCAGTGTATCTACCACATATCCACTGCTCGAAATTTCCATCTCCGGAAGCTCCCGAAACTTCTCCAAATGCATCAATCTCTGGAAATGTTGCAGTTGTGCATAATTTCTCAGATCATGTCGATAATATTCATATGTCTGATCAATTCCCTTTTGTAAACGCTCGATCAAACCAAATATTTCTCAATTTTTCATCCTCTCCCCCAAATGTTTCTTCGAGTTTTTGTGGACCTGTTATTCAATCCTGTCTTCACGATTATCCTCATGATCGAATTTTCACTTCTCCGGCAATATCAACCGAAAAATATTCTTTCATCTCCCGAAGATCATCGGTCTGACCAAGCACCCACATCAGTTTCGTCATCGCCGCCTCGGCTGTCATATCATAAGCCTGGAGAACACCCTTTTCAAGTGCCAACCGCCCTGTCTCATAGACAGAGAGATTGCTTCCCTCATACCGACACTGGCTTCCAACAAGAACCAGCATTCCCTTCTCGACTACCGTTCCAACCGCTCCTATAAAATCATTTTTCAGAAACGGCATTCCACCAAGTCCAAATCCTTCAATAAATACGCCCCGGCAACCTCTCTCATAGAGAAGTTCTAAGACATCCGGCGTAATGCCCGGATAAAGTTTCAAGAGCGCTACCCTGTCTGAATAGGCAGTCTGAGGTCTGAAAATCCCACGTTTTTCTACAAGATTTTCTCGAAAAATCTGAAGTCCGAGTGAACTGATCTCTCCGACATAGGGATAATTGATGCTCTCAAATGCATCAAAACTCATCGTCCTCACCTTGGAAGCGCGACAACCCAAAATCACTTTCCGATTAAAGGCGACAAAAACTCCGGGGCATCCGCTCGCAGACATATGAATCCCACAGCGACAGTTTTCCAGAGCATCTGCCACCGGATTTGCCATCGAAAGCTGACTTCCCGTGACTACCACCGGAATTGAAATATTTTGGAGCATGAAAGAGAGCATCGAAGAAGTGTATGCCAGCGTATCTGTGCCGTGAATCACCACAATCCCGTCATACTCATGACTTCTCTGTGCAATGCACGATGCCAGTCCCGCCCAATCTTCCGGTCCGATATTGGCACTGTCGAGAGAACAGAAATCCTCCGTCTCAAGTGTAAGATTTTTTGAGACCATTTTCAGCTCCTCCATCATGTCCTTGCCACTGATTCCCGGCACAAGACCATTTGCTCCCTTTACAGAAGAAAGCGTTCCTCCAGTGTTGATTATCAAAATTTTCTTAGACATTTTCTCGTTCTTCTCCATTGTCCTGTCTGTTATCGTTACTTGCTATTACTATTTTGTATTATGATTTCTTGTCCAAATCTCTCCGTTTTTTCACCAGATCATCCACCTGAGCGATCGAAAGATTCTGCTGTCGCGCAATTCTGACCAGATCGTCATACTCTGCTTTCTCCCGCTCAACACCCCAACCGGAGACATGTTTGATCCGTACAGGACCATACTCCGTCTCCACAGTTTCCATAAAACGCTTCATGATATAACGATTGCAGACCTTTTCCCTGATTCCGAGCGTTGTCGTATGAAGGAATAACAGCTTAATCATCCGCTCCCGCAATTCCACACGGCACATGCAAATCAAAAGAACTGCCGGACGATTTTTCTTCATTCCAATCGGTGTGGTATAGACATCAAGTGCTCCAGCCAGAAATAACTCCTCCATCGCAAATCCGATTCGCTCCGGTGTCATATCATCCAGATTACAGCACAGTTCCAGCACGCTGTCTTCGTGCGCTGCGCTCTCACCCATCATTGCGCGCATCACGATTCCGGTATCCGCTACAATCCTCATCCCTGTATCACCTGTATTTAAAGAATTGGCAAATGCAAATCCATATCCGATTTCTTCCACTCGCATTCGAGGCTGGCTGCCAAACTCCTGGACAAAATGTTTGAGCAGACCCGCTCCTGTCAGATCACAGACTTCTTTTTGAATCTGATCTTTTTGAATCTGATCTTTTTGAGTCCAATCTGCCTGAGTCCAATCTGCCTGAATCCAATCTGCCTGAATCCGATCTGCCTGGATCTGTTGAATCTGTCCTCCATAAGTCGGCACGCCTCGCAACATCCAAGCAACCTCAGGCGATGGAATTGGAAAAAATCCATGATCCCTGCGCTCTACTCCACTGCCGACCTGAACACAGGATGCCACGACTTTCTCTGGTTTCAATTCATCCATTAGAACACAGACAGCGATCACTTCCGCGATCGCCGTCTTATTCTCTACCTTCCAGACACCATTTCCACCTTCTTGTACTCGAGATCGAGATCCGGTTCCAGTTTCATTCTCGTCGCCCAAATCACTATCATTCATCGGCAAATCTGCCTTTGCTTCGATCGATTCCATTGATTCAATCGGCTCGATCGGCTGGCCACAGACAGCAGATTTTGCCTCTGCAATCAACCGAAAGACCGCCTGCACACCTTCTTGAATCTTCTCCGGGCAATTTTCCGATAAATCACCCATCAGATTTTGATAAGAACAAGAATCCAGAAAAAGTGACTGAGGAGAAGAAAAACGTTGAGAACCCGAAGCAAGGGAATCCTCTTTAAAAACAGCAGAATCTCTCAAAATCTTTATATGAGTACCTACAAGTCCACCCGTTGCCACCGATTCAGCCTGAAACCTGATTCCCGGCAAGTTCAACTGATTCAGCCGTTCGATCACTTGATTTTGATTTGGGTGAATCGCCAGCAATGCCGATGCCAACATCTCCCCCGTTGCCCCCATATTACAATCTAAATATAAGGTTTTCATGTCACTCTTTCTACTCTCCTCACATCATTTTTGTCTATTTCTGATTTTGTTATTCCTCTGATTCATCCGGCTTCTTCTCAAAATCCCTTGCCACATCTACGAGCAAATCGCGAATCAGCAGATGGTAATAATAATCTGCGTTCCAGTCATGGTAGATCTGCTTCGTATTCATCGTCGCAAACAGATCCGGAATGGAGATGTGTTTCGGACAGCCATCTGTGCAATAACGGCTGGCGGTACACGGAATCAAACGCTTGCTTCTGAAAATCTCCTGCACCGTTTTAACTGCATTAAGTTCCGTCTTATTTCAAAACATTCCCAATTTTATTTCTAAGACCCTATCGCATAAACCTATATCATAAATTCTAAACGATTTCATTCTAAGATGCAATTCCTGGCGCTATAAAAAAATTTTATCAATCTAACAGTCATTATCGGGCGTAGTATTGCACTAACACAAGTTTGATATCCCATACCAGATATTTTCCATATATTAAATTCCATATACCAAATCCATACAACACAAAAACAGAATGACCTTCCATCTCACAAGATAAAATGTTCATTCTGTCCTTCAACTGATTTCCCTGCCAAGCTGCATTAGACTTGATTCAGTGTTTCCCCGATATCGCCATCGATGCAGATCGATCTCTCCCGAATCTCCTCCGGCGCATATGCCTCGCCTTTATTGAGGCACAGATAGAAAGATTTTTTATTTGCTATATTGTATCATATATAGTCCGCAACCTGATCCAAATGATCGATCACAAAGTCAATTCTTCCCATCTTCTGCTCCGGCATTGCTCTCTCAGAGTTTCTCCGATAATAGCAGGTCTTCATTCCATATTGCAATCCACCTGCCATATCGGAAGTCAAAGAATCCCCGATAATCATAGTCTCCGCCGAAGAGATTTTCTCGGTTCTGTTTTCATTTAATTGCTCAAATGCCGTCTCAAAAAATTCTCGCGCCGGTTTTGAGACTCCGATCTTTTCTGAGACAAACACATAATCAAAGTATTTTCTCATATCGGCAAGCTCTAACCGGTGCACCTGCTGTTCATACGGTCCGTTGCTTGCAACACATAAAATGTATTTTGATTTCAGATATGCCAGCATCTCCCGTGCTCCCGGCTCCTCAATTGCACTCTCATGAAGCGCTTTTCGGAAATATTTTTCAAACATCGGACCATCAAAAGAAATCTCTAATTTTTCAAATACAAGATTCCATCGAACTTTCTGTAACTCCGGAAACGTCAATGTCCCCTGCTCAATCTTTTGCCAGAGTGCATTATTTTCCTTTTCAAAAACATCATACATATATGGTTCATACGGCTTCAAGCCAAAATGTTCAAATCCACTTTTCATTGTCTGTCTGACATACTCATCAAAACTCAGAAGAGTATTATCAATGTCGACAAAGACTGCTTTTAAATTCATCATAATTATTCTGTTGCTCCGTTTCTATCGCATTCTTAATAAGTCATTTTTTATGATTAATCCCTTTATGATTAATCTGTTGAATCGAATAAAACCATCCGAAACGCAAATGCAAATGTAAATAAATACAGGATAACGCCAAAGATCAGCGTAACCCATTGGCTTACGCCGTCTTTTTCTTTTCCATTGCTTTATTCATATGGATGAAATATCCCGTACTCAGAATGACTCCGACAATCGTGGAGATCGGCGCGGCAAGACCGATCTTTGTCAGGCTTGCATTCGGCTGAATACTCATAAAGTACGCTAACGGAAGTCGAATCAGAAGGGTCTGAATCAATCCCTGTACCATTACCCAGACCGTCTTGTTGTTTCCGTTGAAATATCCGATCATACTGAACAGAATTGCGGTCGCAATCGTCTCGAGTGCGAATCCCTTCAGATACTCGTACGCTCTCGCAACAACTGCCTCATCCGTCGTGAAGAATCCAGAAAGCACATCACCCTTGAACATCACGAGCAGAAAGACCAGACAACCCACAGTCAAACCCACACCGATTCCGGTAAACAGAGACTGTTTTGCACGCTTCATCTTGCCTGCACCGACATTCTGTGATACAAAGGATGCCATTGACTGCATCAGGGAACTCGGAATCAGCATCGCAAAGTTTACGATCTTGCAGGCCACTCCGTAACCGGAGGAGGCATCCAGACCGAGGCGATTGACAAACGCGCACAGTGCGAGGAACGAAAGCTGGGTCAGCATCTCCTGAAGTGCCAGCGGGAATCCAATCTCAAGGAATTTCGGACACTGTTCATTCCATCTGAAATCGCTCTTTTTAATCTCAAACGGCATTTTCTTCTTGATCAGAAGAATCACGGCAAAGACAACACTGCATGCCTGAGCCATTACCGTTGCAATCGCTGCACCCGCTGCATCCATATGAAAACCGGCAACCAGAACGAGATCTCCAATCACATTGATGATGCAGGCAACAAAGACAAAGAGAAGCGGAGAATTGCTGTCTCCGAGTCCTCTAAAGATTGCAGATAACAGGTTATATGCCACGATGAAGAAAATACCGCTTCCGCAAATGCGCACATATGTCGAGGTCAGATCAACTGCCTCAACCGGAGCCTGCATCAGCACGGAAATTCCGCGCGCAAATCCTACCATGACAACAAACAAGATCACTGCAAATACGGTAAATACAATGCCTGCACCGCCAATCACAGAGCCGATCTTCTCTGCACGCTTTTCACCTAAATAGCGGGCAATCAGAACGGTAACGCCCATTGCAAGCTGAGTCACAACAAAGGTGACAAAATTAAGCACCTGGCTTCCGGTTGAAACCGCAGAAAGACCGGATGTCGATCCAAATCTTCCGACCACAAGCAGATCCACCGCACCGTAGGCCGCCTGCAAAATCAGCGCGCCAAGAATCGGTATCATAAATGCGATCAGCTTCTTTAAAATACTTCCTTGTGTAAAATCTGCCTTATCATTTGTCATATCCATGATCCCCCTCTTTTCTCTCACACATGATCCGATAAAACTTTTCTATCGTCTGGATCATGCAGTTTGCTTCCTCCTCCGAAATCTCCTCCATATAGGGGGACAACGCATCAAAATACTGTTGATCATACTTCCTTGAGAGTTCTTTTCCTGCCTCTGTCAGTGAAATATAGACCACGCGCCCATCTTCCGGTGAGGCGAACTTGTGAAGATATCCCTTCATCTCCATCTCTTTGATTGTTCTGGTAACACCGGGTCGCGGAAGATTCATGGCATCGCTGACATCGGACACTCTCACTTGATGATGTTCTGCTTCCATCGCCTGAATCACATCCAGATATTGAATATAAGATGGCATGACTCCCTTCGGCAGTGCCGGAAGCATCTCTCGAGTCCGTTTTGCGAGATAACATGCATCAAACATCCTCTTGATCGTCTTGTTATTCATGTTTTCTTCTCATTTTCCTCCTCAGAACCATCAATATAATTACCATTGGTAATTATATCAAGATTTTTCATTTTGTCAATTCCCAAATTTCCAGTCCGCAGATTTTGCCATAAAATCCCACCCAAACGATTGACACAGCGCCCCTTTTTCCAAGATTATCCTCTCACCAACGTCAACGTTTCGCCTTCATAAAACAAACAAATAAACTTCAAAAACTTCAAAAGCCTCAAAAATCTTACATCACAAAGCGAGCAAAATAAATGAAACAAACGAATCGAACGAAACTCGCCCTTACAGAAGCAAACTCTCCAGCTTCTTCTTCATCAATTCTCTTCGTTTCTGCAAAAACTGCTCAAAATTCGGATAAGTATATGCCAGATCCGGGAGATAGTGAAGATTCCGGTAAGCAATCTTCTCGTCATCGGTCGGATAAGTCTCGGCAAACCACAGATCAAAATCCCTGTTCTGCTTCTCGATGTTCGGAATTGCAGGCAAAAGCTGAAGATTGCTCAAATCATTGACATGAGCGATGTACGCTTCCGTCTTCTGATCCGAAACACCGTTCTTCTCAAGCATCTTCTTCGTAAACTTGCTCTTCGGATACATGTGATCAATATGAAACTTGTTGTTGAAATCGAGCGATGGATACAGAAGCATCAGCACGTTAAGCGTCTCCGCCTTTCCGTACTGATGATCGAGAAGGCTCTCGATGTCGTCACTCGTGAAGACCATCGTCTTGCTCGTTCCACGCAGTTTGCTTATGATCTCATCGAGCGGAAATTCCTTTGTCCCGTTGTTCTTGATGATCTCACGCATCAAGCGAAGCAGATTGTCGGGCTGTCCGCTGAAAATCCGCTTAAACAGGGACATAATCAGCCACTTCTTAATCTTTGCACGGTTCCCCTTCTGAAGCGTGGAGACCTCAAAATTTTCCGGATTTCCGATTGTCATCAGATAATAAGCGATCGGAATCACTGCATTGTTTGATTTTAAACTCTCCCGCGAAAATCCAAAACTTGCGACAAGCACAAATGCCTGATACAGGGACTTCTTGATCTTCTGCCAGTTTGCCTCAATCTTCAGCATATTCGGCTTATTGAAATTGTCCACCTTGAATGCAATGTTTTTAAAATCGCTCAGGACAAGCGAAGCCTTCAAGACAAAATCCTTGTTTACGCGGAATCCTCCTCCAATCCCATTTAAGAGATCTACAAAGTCCGTGATCTCCTCCCTTGCGTCTAAACTCTCCCACTGTGCGGTGGCAATCGAGAGAAGCAGATCCGAATAGCTTAAAATCGTTCCCCCGCTGTTAACTCGGATGAAGATATTGAGCACCCGGTCAAGCTCCTCTGACTTGACTTTGTAATAGCTGATAATCGGCTGAACGTGGATCACCTTGTGCAACTGGGCGAGACAATCCATCGCAAAATCGCCCTGATCCTCGTCATATCGATCATCCTTATAAATCTGGCGATTGATGAATTTCGTGACATCCCCGATATTTTTCATATCAAGAATCTGCCCGACCTCAAACCAGTAGTGATCGTCGTCATTGACACTCTCCGTCTCCGTCAGAAAGGCAAACTCGTACCGGTCATTCTCCTCCTTCGCCGGTTCGACGAGATTTAAGTAGAGTTTTCTCTTGGGAAATGCCTCGTCATTCTTCCACTGCTTCCACGGCATCTTATACGCATAAGACCCCTTCAAGCCGATAAAAAGAGAACTCAACCTCTGCTGACCGTCGAGAACCGCAACCGCATTGTCACTTCCACTTAAGTTGATCTTTGTGTTATGCCGTGCCTTCTTCTCGTGATAATTTTGAAGAAAGCCGTAAAAATCGTACAACGTATTCTGACCGTCTGCAAGCTCCCAAAACAGAAATGCTCCAATCGGATATTCCTGCATCACCGAATCAAACAGTCTCTCAATCTGTGTCGTGCTCCAGACAAACTCCCTCTGAATCGACGGTAGAACATACCGATTCTCCGAAATATCTCCGATTACATCCGCAATTGTCAATGGTGATTCATATGCCATCTTCTTCTCCCTCCCCGTTTTTCCATTATTATTTTTTGTGTTATCTATCTTTTTCGTTCTCTACGTTTGTCGCTTGCTTCCCTCTCATTAAAAAATGGAGGATTCCGAAACAGAATTCCTCCATTTTCCATTCATGCTATCATCTACTTATTCAAGTCGACGCAAGCATCGACTTGGCGCGATTCTGTCAGGCTTCGCTGACATCTTCCTATCAGAATCACGGCTCACATTTCTATGGACTTTGGTTCTTTACTGCATCTTGAGCTTTGCAAATCACCCATCTTGCCTCTTACAGATAGCGTTTTGCAAACTCTCCGATCGAGCCATCCGCGGTTCCCTGCCCGACTGCGTTGAACTTCCACTCGCCGTTGTGGCGATATACCTCGCCAAACAACATTGCGGTCTGGTTGGAATAATTATCCGTCAGATTGTAAATGCACATCTCCTTGTTGTTTCTTGCGTCCACAAGGCGGATAAATGCATTTCGGATCATTCCAAAATGCTGATGACGCTTGTACGCCTCATAAATATTGACCGCAAGCACAATCCGGTCATACTGCGCCGGAACGCGATTCAAATCAATGACAATCTGCTCATCATCTCCCTCGCCCGCTCCGGTGAGGTTATCCCCCATATGCTGTACCGATCCGCTCATATGAGTCAGATTGTGGAAATAGACAATATCTTTATTGTCTACGAGCTTTCCATTCTGGAGCATCAGCGCAAACGCATCACAGTCGATCGCCTGCGGACTCGAGAGAAATGAAAAGAATCCTCCCGGCTGTTTCACCTCATCCCAGCCAAGTCCCACAATAATTTTTGATAATCCTGCATTTTCCTTTGACAGACTGACTTTCTGTCCCTTTTGAAGTTTTACAGACATCTCCTCTGTCACCTCCTAAACGATTGGAACAACTTTCCGTAATAAATAATTGACTTAAATCATTACTCTGCATCAATTCCATAATGTGCGCAGAGTGCGGCAAGACCACCTTGGAATCCACTTCCAATCGCATTGAACTTCCACTCGCCATTGTGCTTATAGAGTTCTCCGACTACCAGTGCTGTCTCGATCGAGAAATCTTCTCCGAGATCAAAGTGAACGATCTCCTCGCCGGTCGCCTCATCCACAATTCGACAATAGGAATTCGATACCTGACCGAAATTCTGGCGTCTCTTATCTGCATCATAAATCGTGACCGTGAACGCAATTCTCTCAATATTTGCAGGAACAAGGCTTAAATCTACCTCGATCTGCTCATCGTCGCCCTCGCCTGCTCCGGTACGGTTGTCTCCCATATGCGCCACAGCACCGCTCTGATGCTCCAAATTTCCATAGAAAATAAATTCCTGATCGGTCGGGCATTTTCCATTTGCTCCGGTGAGGAATGCAGACGCATCGAGATCAAAATCTGCTCCGGAGTCAAATGCATTGACATCCCATCCAAGTCCCACCATAATTTTTTTGAGTCCCGGATTCTCCTTTGTAAGGCTGACTTTCTGTCCTTTTGATAAATTGATAGGCATAATCGCTTCCTCCTTGTCATTTCTTTTTTATTTTTATGGGTGGTCAAAAAAACCATCCATTTTTATCTTTCCTGTACCACAGTCCACACACGAATTGTCTCGGTCATCCTACTTTTTCTCTCTTTACCTCTTGCTTGGCATATGATACTTCTGGTTGAACTCCTGCTTGATCGCCTCAAGACGCTTTGCATCCTCGACTCTCTGTCTGCGCGCATTGTCCTGAATTGCTCTCGTCTCATCAATTCCATTCACGATCGTTCTCCACGTCGTCTCAAGCGTCTCAATCTTGATTGAACTTCCCGATGCCAGTTTCGAGGTCAGCTTCGCCTGTTCCACCGTGTTTCGCGCATTCTTGACGAGAAGCTCATTCGTCTTTGCATCGAGTGCCGCCATCGATTCTGCCTGAATCTTCTGGCGTTTAAGCATCATCGCCTGTGCTAGTGACTGCTTAAAGACCGGAAGCGTGATGATAAATGCCGAATTGATCTTTCTGACAAGATTCATGTTGCTGAATTCCATCGTCTTCAGCATCGGAATCGACTGGATCGCAACGCTCTCCGCCGTTCTCAAATCCTGAGTTCTCTGCTCTAAAAGCATCAGACACTGATTTAAGTTTGTGAGTTCAAACTGAATCGACTGATCCCCGGTCGCCTCCATATCCGCCTGTCTCTGTGCGATATAGTTCTCGATCTCTCTGCATCCCTGCTCTCCGGCAAGAATATATTTGACAAGCTCATGATAGTAGTTGACATTCGCCTCAAAAATCTGGTCGAGCTTCCGGTTGGACTGCTTGATCTCCGACTCGTACTGTTTGAGCTGAACATAGATCTTGTCGACTTCCCCGCCCATCGTGTGATATTTGTCGAGAATCTGGTCGAGCTTCTTTCTCATATTTCCGAACAGTTTATCGAAAAATCCTTTGCTCTCCTTGATCTCCTCAATATCGAATTTGTCCATGATCTTTGCAAGTGCGCCGAGCATCTGACTCGACTCGTCGAGCTGTGCCAGATTCATGCTGTTTAACACGACATCCGACACCTTTGAGATCTCCTCCGCCGCATGCGCACCAAACGTGACGATAGTCTCCATATTGTCAATCTCAATCGTGCTAACAAGCGCATCGACCTCCGCAGAATTTGTCCATTCATGATTCATCTGCTGACGATCTGCCACAATATCATACTGCTGAACAACCAGTTCATCCTTCGGCTCCTCCTGTGGTTCCGGTGCCTTTGATGATTTGCTGAAATCAAGCCCCATATCGCTATATCCTCCTCTTAAAGTTAAAGATTTTCTCACACCACCCAGGGCGCTGTGTATGCAGGGGAAGCCGATCGAAATCGGGCACCTGCTGTTCATACCGGTATGTGCCAATCTGATGTTCCTCAAAGATTCTCTCACGGAAAAACCGCTCCACACACTGATATCCGGTCGGAACAAACATCAAAATATCAAACCCGACCAGATTCAGAAATGCCATCTGAATCGAATCCTCGAGAGACATCATCTCCTCCCCGGTTATAAGATAAATCAGCTTTGGATTCTTCTTGGTAAAATCAAATCTCTGGATCATTCGCAGCAGAGATTTATCCAGATTCAAAGCTGTCGACACAATCGTAAATTCCGTTCCATTTTCCCCGGTTCCGCGAATCGTCTTCCGGTCAATCAAGAGCTGAATCTTGTCAAGCAGGTAATCCTGCATCGGCTCCCGCAAAAATCCATACGGATAGGCGCGATGCTGTCGGATTTTTTCTCGCTGAAGACGACCGTTTCTGAAAAATTCCACGGCAAACGGCTTGATCGGATTCTCTGAGGCAGAAGTCAGGTTCGGAATTTTGCTGATCACCGTTACATTTTCTGTGTCTGCTGTGATCAGCTCCTTGATCGATTGCCAGTAGATCCCCATGATCCCATCTTTCACACCGGAAATCTTAGAGAAGATCACCGGTATATTGACGGTATCCGAAAATGTGCTGAAATTCGGGCGGTACTTCAACTCCTGATTCCACAGGATCGGAATCTCCTCATACATTGTCTGCAAGGTGATCGTATTCGCCTTCGCATACTGCTGTTCCCGGTAAATCCCGCTGTCCTGATACATCAGCGTGTCAAGCTCCCGCTCCGCATAGTAGGCAACCGTCCCGACTCTGAGTCCTGCGCTCGCCTCCGGATAGGACGAGAGCGAGAGCGAAAACGGATAATTCACCTCATACAGGGACGAATCTGTCAGAGCACAGGTCTCATTGAGATCCGGCTGAAAAATCACGACATCGACAGGAAGTCTCGCAATCAACCTGCAAAATATCGCCTCTTTCTCATTCTTACAACCACCAAGATAAAAGAAACCGGAAATCTCAGGCTTCTTCCATCTATGAAAGAGATCCCGCTGATAGCGCTTCAGCCAACAGATCAGGTAAACCGCCGTATTTATCAGTCGATTTAAGGAATTTGAATTTGGACTGTTTTCCCGTCGTCCTTCCTCCGCCATAACCTCCACAAAGGCTTTTCTCATCATCGGTTGAAGCTCAAAATTTTCTGAACAGACGAGATTTCGCGATAAATCTTCCAAAACCTGATTTAAATTCGGATAACTGTTTTTTCGCTTTACCTCTTGAGTCTCCTCGACTGTCGGCGGAGAAATCCGCTGATTGACAATTACAAGTCTTCGCCCGCTCCCTCGAATCGCCTGTCCGAGCTGATAGAGTTCATTTTCATAAGTAAGTTTGTCCGAAACGCCACGAATCCGGCAAAAACAATTATAAAAAAATCGTGTATCATTCCCACGCTCTCCCGCAGACTCTTTGATTTGCTCAATCAGATCGATTTTTGCGGAAAGCCAGACATTTGTCGCAGGAATCAGAGAGGACACTCCCGAAAATCCCCCGCCGTACAAGCGTTCTTGGCTCTGCTCAGTCTCGAGCTCCTCGCGAATCTGCTTTAAATCAAAGGAGTCCGGAAAATTCTGTGCCCCGCCCGCTCCAAATGCTGACACCGGTATCTCCTCCGAGATCTCCGATTGCGGGTCCACACTCCGGTAAGCGTCATCCCCGTGATACTCTAAGATCACCAGATCACAGCCAGCTTGCGTGAGTACCCGCATCAACAGCAGTTCGTAAATGCTGATCTCCCCCTCATAGAGAATCTTTGGAAGTTTCTCCTCTCCGAGATGGTTGACGATCCGCTCAAATCGGTAATAGAGCCAGCACATGAACTTGATATATGCATTTTTCAGCATATTGTCATTTTTCCCACTCTCACGCAGGTGAAGCAGTGTTGCATAGATCGCACCGGATACATTTGCCCTCTGCCTCTCATTCATCCGCGGAAGCCATTTTTTGAGTCTCTGCGAGAAAAAGTTCTGGTCAATCTCAAATGCGGTCCCCATCATCTCCTGATAATAATCGAGCTGGCGCTGATCGGGATTCTTTAATTTTCCCTCCACAATCACTCCGGACAGGCGCGCCGTCTCGTAATATTTTCGGATAAATGCATGAACCTGTGAATTATATTCATGGATTCGACAGGCGTAAATCCCCCTGCGATTCCGTTTTCCCAGTTCCAGGAAATAATCATCGGGATTTTGCAGTGAAACACGCTCTAGCATGATGACTCTCTCCTTTCCGGTCTACTTACTCATCAAAAAAAATCCAAACCAAGCCCCGACAACTCCACCGAGAATATGCGTAAAGTTAGAGATGTTGCTCGGCACGAAAATTCCTTCATAGATCTGCCCGCCCAGATAAAAGATTGCGACGAGAAGAAACGTCAGCGGTATGTAGTGTTCCCGGATACTCGTAAATGAGGAGAGCAGGATAAAGGCGGATACCACCCCGCTCGCCCCCAAAAGCTGAGTATGTGGAAACAGAAGGAAACTTGCAATTCCCGTCACAAACGCCGTGATCAATATGACAACCAATAGATTCAGAGAACCGTATTTTTCTTCCAACATTGGTCCGATAATCAGAAGAAGCGTCATATTTCCAAGCAGATGATCGAGACTGGCATGTCCAAAGACATGACCGATCAGCCGAACATAGGTAAACGGACTCGACAGCGAAGCTCGATATACGCTGAAAAACATGGTTGTAGTTCTTCCTCCACTGAGCCACCCCATCAGCCATGCGACCAGACAGATCAGCGCAAAGCAAAGCACAACCGGAGAATTAAAAGAAATGCTCCATCCTCTACTGTTTTTCAATCGTTTTCCCCCTCTCATCCGTCCTGGCGCCCTTTCTTTCCGACCTCCAACAGAATCTCCGTTATCTTTCCCATTGACAGACTGCGATTTTCTTTTTTGCATCCCCGCTCCTTCTATAATGAAACGAAAACTGGCGAAAGCATACGGACAGAACTCAATCTGTTCTCTCCAGACGCTTTCGCCAAACTCATCAAAATCTCCTGCGACTGAAGCCGGGAGAATCTCCGCTATCATCCAAAAACTGCTATAACTTCGTACATGAACTTAACCTCGTACTTAATTCCTACTTGATTTTCTACTTAACCTTCCACCTCACGTCCTACTTGTGTGCAGTCAGTAACTTTCTTACCGCATCGATCGGAATGACCATAAATGCCAGAACCAGGCAGATCAGCCAGGACTTCAGGCTCAGGCTCTCAACACTGAGCACCTCTCCGCCGAAGGTGACAAACACAAACTGCATCACAAAGATCGACAGCATAACGAGAAGGAAATTCTTATTTCTCATCAGGTTCTCAAACGGATTGATGTGAGCGGTTCTCGCATTGAATCCGTTGAATGTGATCGCCATCATAAACGTCGCAAACAGTGCCGATTTGAGGTAGGTCATATCGACATCTCCGAACAGGTTTCTGATCGGTGCAAAGAAGAGAATCGACAGACAGATAACGGTAATATAAAGTGCACTGATAATTACCTCAATCAGCATATCTTTCGTGACAATTCTCTCATTTCTCGGAACCGGTTTGTCTTTCATATACTCTCGAAGTGCCGGCTCACTTCCGAAGGCGATCGCCGCAAGCGTATCCATTGCAAGGTTGATCAACAGAAGCTGAATAACCGTCAAGATTACATTTTCACCCAAAATCGGTCCAATAAAGCAGGTCAGAACCGCCGACACATTTACCGTCAGCTGGAAGATCAGGAACTTGCGGATGCTCTTAAACATTGTACGTCCGTACAGGATTGCCTTCTCAATCGAGGAGAAGTTATCGTCGAGAATCGTGATGTCTCCCGCCTCCTTTGCAACCTCTGTACCGCTTCCCATTGCAAATCCAACATCCGCTTTTTTCAGAGCCGGGGAATCGTTGACACCGTCTCCGGTCATTCCGACTACCTCCTCGAGCTCCTGTGCCAGTCTCACGAGACGGCTCTTGTCCGTCGGAAGTGCTCTTGCGACAACTCTCAGATGCGGAAGAATCTTCTTCATCTCCTCGTCGCTCTTCTCTGCCATCTCCGCAGAAGTCAGAGCGACATCTTCCGGATTCACAAGCAGACCTGCCTCTTTTGCGATTGCGACAGCGGTCTCTTTTCGGTCACCGGTTACCATGACAACCTGAATTCCCGCATTCTGTACCTCATGGATCGCATCAGCTGCCTCCTTGCGGACGTTATCACGGATACTGATCACACACACGAGAGTCAGATCGCCCTCATCAGACTCGCCCTCTCTCTTTGCAACTGCAAGAAGTCTCATCGAGCGTCCTGCCTGTGCATCCATATGCGCGATCAGGTAATTCTTCTCAACAAGTTCTTTCGTCTCACCGTTCTCATCAATGTAATGCGTACATCTCTCAATGATTCGCTCCGGCGCACCCTTGATGTAAGTCATGCTCTTGCCATCGCGCTGAACGGTTACGCTGGAAAATTTCTTTGCGGAATCAAACGCGTTAAAGTTTCTCGCCTCTTCCTTCGCAATCGAATTTACAACCTTTGAGTCAATCAGGTATGCCATCAGTGCACGGTCGGTGCTGTTTCCACCGATGATCGAGCCATTTGAGGCAACTGCACTGTTGTTGATTCCGGTTCCGATGATCACATCCCCTGCAAGATTGGACGGCATCTTGGAAAGCTCCTTAAACGGAACAACATTTCCCGTCACAAGCTCTACAACAGACAGGCGACCCTCGGTGATCGTACCGGTCTTATCGCTGAAGAGAATGCTCAAACTTCCTGCGGTCTCAAGACCGTTGATTTTTCTGACGAGGACGTTGTCCTTTGCCATTCTAAGGCTCTGAAACGACAGCAGAATCGAGGTCAGCATCGGCAGACCCTCCGGCACTGCACAGACAATGACCGTGATTGCGACGGTGATCGCATCGAGAAGCAGGCGAATCCATCCATAAATTCCAGTCGGAAGCGCGCCCGTTATAAACGTCTTTGCAAGAATTCCTACAACAATTGCACCTGCGCCGATATAGCCAAACTTGGAAATCTGCTGAGCGAGAACGCCGAGCTTTACCTGAAGCGGAGTCTGTCTCGTCTCCTCCTGCACCTCAAGCGCAAGCTCTCCGAACAGCGTCTTGTCTCCGACTACCCTGATCTCCATATAGCCTTCTCCGCCACAAACGACGGTTCCGCGATATGCGTAATGCTTATTGAGCAAATCTTTCACGTCATACGAAGTCTTCTCATCCGGACACGGAATCTTCGTTGCCTCCTCAGTCTCACCGTTGAGTGCTGCCTGATCGACCTTGAGAACACCTTCCACGACAACTCCATCTGCCGAAATCTTGTCGCCCGCCTGAAGATACACGAGATCTCCAACCACAACCTCACTCACATGAATCTCGAGAAGTTTTCCGTCTCGAATGACTTTTGCGATCTCCTTTGCCTCTTCCTCTTCCTTGAGGGCAGACGCCTTGTTTTCCTGTTTGTTCTCACTGATCGATGCAACTCCATTTGCAATCACAATCGCAATCAGAATTCCTACCGGCTCAAACCATTCCGCCTGTCCGAGCAGAAAAAGTCCGATCTGAACAACCAGTGCGACCAGCAAAATCATAATCATCGGATCCTTGAAACCTTCAAGAATCTTTTTCCACAACGGGTCCGCCGGAATCTGCGTCAGCTCATTCGAGCCATGCTGTTTGCGACTCTCTTCTACCTGTTTTGATGACAGTCCCTGCAACTTCATTTTTTTCTCCTATTTTCTCCTATCTTTTCCCTAATCCGGAACCAAAGTCTGAATTAAATTCCAAATCGCATTCTGGATCAAATTTTGAATCAACTTCTGGGTCCATATTGAGAATTTTTTCGGCAATCTCGTCAAGAAATTGTCTAAACAATATTTTATAAAATATCTCGTTTTTTGTCAATATATGCTTGGTGTGAATACAAAAAACCTTTGCGCTTCCATTCCTATCCGTGTCCAGTAAGAAGATTTGTTTTCACAATCTCATCGAGCTGTCTCGCAATCCCTGAGAACTTTTGGTTCAAGTCCAGTGTCTTCACGCTGATCCGATTTCCACCGATCACAAACTCGCAGTCCGGCGTGATCTCCTCCTCCGTCTTCGCATACAAAAGAAGTCCCGATACCTTCCCGCTCCCCATGACATCCTGATTTTTTACATAGGTAAAGATCTGATAAAGGTTTCCAGAGTGAATCGTCTCCTTCTCATAATGGCTCTGCATCGTGTGACCGTAATATTTTGCGTCAATAATCAAAATCTCATCACCCAATCGCAAAAAAATATCCGTCTGCATCACCGGAAGGAAATGAATCATCCGAGACTGTGGTCTTTCCGTCAAATTCCACTTCACCTGCGCTGACCGCACCTCATTGAGTTCCGGGTGATGACACCTGATATACTCCAGAATAAACTTCTCGTAGAGCCGGTGCATCGATTCTTCCGAAAATGTCATCATCCGGTATCCACCTGCCTCCTCCGTCTGGATCATCCCCTCGTCAACGAAATAGCAGAGATTGAGAAGCATCTCATAATTCGCGTTTCCGCGCTCGTAGCGAAGCGACTCCCAGCAGATCTTGGAAACGTCCACCGAATCCACCTCATGAAAGAAGGAAATCAGTTTTTTGAGCCTTGCCCGCCTTGCCCTCTTCACCTGTGAATCCCGAATCAGAGTTTCCATCGTTGCCTTTAAAATCTGATTGAACAGGTTGTTTACCGACATCTCCTCACACTCGCACTGCATCTGTCGTTTTCTCTGAATCTGATTGCGGATGGTTCCTGCAATCAGCAACTTTCCGCGCACAGTCGACAAATCTTCCTCACGATTCACATACGTCCGATAAAGTCCCTGTTTTAACTGACGGGAAATTCCGCGAAACAAAATCTCCGCAAAGAGATCCGAGATCTCCTCAAACTCCTCCGCAACCACATCCTCATAAGAGTTCTGGCGTAGCACCTGAAATGCATACGCCAGCATGTAATAAACATTTTTGATGAAAATTCCTTTGTCCTTCATAAATCTTTACTTTAATAAGTCCATAAATCTTCGATAAATCCTACATAAATTGTCTATCAAATTTTTGTCGTCTATTCACGACCCGGTCTTCCCGATTTACTTTATTTTTCCCTATTTTTTCGTCTCCAACACGCCTTTCAGCCGCCTCTCCCATCCTGCCAGTCGTTCTCTCTCGTCAAACCAGTACTCGCGAAGCATCGGGAGAATGTCGTAATTCACAACCATCTTCATCCACTCCAATGTACAGGTTTCCCGATTCTGTCCGCAAAAATAACTGTGACCGATGCAAAATCCATCTCCAAGAGAGTCATCCTCCCGAATCTCCCGATTTAAGTCCACGATCTGTTCAATCAGCCGGTCAAACACTTCATTTTGCAGGAATTTCTGATAATTTTGAAAACCCTCAGATGAGAATCCAGGCTCCATCTCAAAGAAACTGAACCGCCTGCGCAGAGCATAGTCGATCATCGCAAGACTTCGATCCGCCGTGTTCATCATACCAATCAAATAGAGATTTTCCGGCACTGAAAACAGTGTCTGGCTGTACGCCAGCGTCGCCGGTGTTCTCCGATACTCCTTTTCAATCAGCATCAGAAGTTCACCAAAAATTCGACTCAAGTTTCCACGATTGATCTCATCAATCAGAAAGAAATATTCATGGTCAGGATCTTTCTCTGCCTGTTTGCAGGCGCGATAAAAGATTCCCTCTCTGAGCTTAAATCCCTCTCCGACCGGCTTGTAACCCATAATAAAATCTTCATACGAATAACTCTGGTGAAACTGGATCAGACGAATTCTTGACTCATCCTTTTTTCCCATCATCGCATACGCGAGGCGCCTTGCCGTAAACGTCTTTCCGACTCCCGGGGCTCCCTGCAAGATCAGATTCTTCTTATTTTTTAGCAGAGCCACAAGCGTGTTAAAATCCTCTTCCCCGATATAAACTTCGCTCAGAAAATCCTCTTTTGTATAAGGCGTATAAGATTCAAGTTCAGACTCCGATTCATATTGACATGGACCCTGATCACATGGAGAGGATTCACAATTCGATTCTCCATTGTTATTCCAACTCGCGATCGGTTCTCGACTTCTGTCCCGATATCGTGCTTCCCTCGACTCTCGATCTCTGTTGTGACCTCTATCTTGCCCTTTATCCCGATTTCTATCTCGATCGTGATCCTTCTTGCCCCGATTTCCATAAAAACGACTCACAAAAAATGCGAGATCAGTCGTCATCGTGATCTTCTCCGGATCGGGATAACAAGACTCATCTGACAAATCCCGAAACATCTGGTCTAGCTCCGAATCCCTGCGGATCACATCCCGAATCTCCTCATAAAGCTGGTACGTTCCTCTGACATTCAGAATTGCATCTCCGCGAATCGGCAAAAAATCCGACTTCACCGCCTGCGCGAGCGCAAGTGCATCCGAGTATTTATACACATAGTACTGATCCGGATTTTTCAGCCACAGATACGTTGTGATTGCATTTGCCATCTGATAGTGATGATTCCACGTTCCATCATCGTACTTCATCCGAAGCCAGTCCGCCGATGCCTGAAACTGACCAATCCTTAAAGCAAGATCCTCCGACTCATCAAACAGACTGCGAAACATACTCCGAACCGCCTCTGCGTCAGCACTCGCAAACTGACCAATCATCCTGCGCGGATAATTACTCCGGTTTGCAAGCAGATTTGCCGTCTTTTCTGTTGCCTTCATAAACATCTGCCGAAAATCATCCGCCTCAAAATCCCAGTATCTCTGAAAATGCAGGATTGCTCTCCATTTATAGCGTTCCCTGTTCCAGTGTTCCGGGAAATACTTCTTGTAGGCAGAAAGAATCTCTGCCAGATTTTCCGGATGAAACATCTCCTCATTCCGCCCTTCTCTATTTATTCTATCCTTTTCAATCCACTTTTCTCGGTTTGCACTTTTATTTTCTCATAATATTAAAAACTTTTAAAATATAAGTCCATATTTTTTTATTAAAAACTGGTCGACATCTACCTGATCACGCTCTTTCACATACTCAATTTCTGCCTTTGTAAAAACAGGTAAAGAAAATTTCTCTATATATTTTTTTTGATAACAGTAATATCCACCTTCTATGCTGTAACTGGTGTTTTGAACATAATAATCCATAATTGCTGAATTTAAAACTTTACTCAAAAAGCCAAGCTCATATTTATCATTTTCAAATACTGCATATCCATTGCAGAACAAAGTATCCTTATTTTCCACATAATAGAATTTCGGTTTTTGTGAAAATGTCGGAAACAACAATTTCTTTCCATATTTGTTTAATCCCTGTGTTCTTCCATATGCATACCAACCCTGTTTGTTTTTCTTTCCTTTATCTCGAGAATCTAGGATCTCCTTTTGTGTCAGTAAATACTTATACGTCCTAAAATAACGTTTTTTTAAAACATCTTCAGGTATAATTGTATATCCCTGATCTGCATGTACATATGGAAAAATAATATAACGCTGCGCTTTTAAAAGAGTCTCACATTTTTTTAATTCTGGAATTTTATAAATTGGTTTTATGAGTTCAGAATCTAACTCATACCGTTCTCCCCCTGCTGTCACAAAAAATCCATCTTGATCTTTCTGTGCAAAATAAACCTGATCTTTTAATGTTGCAATTCCTGTTCTAACAAAATCTTTAATTAAGGTACCCTGATTTTCAATTCTATGCAAATTTTCCCATGTTTGCCGATTTACCAACTTCCAGCCTTCTTGATCTAACTGGCAAATTGGCATTTTGCAAAATCTAATATCTTTAAGTTCTTTTTCAATACACTCTGCTCGATCCATAACCGCATACTCAAACTCTTCCTGTTTTTTTCTTGAAAGAAATAAAATGCAATTATAAGTACGAACTGGCTTAAATACCATATTTTCTCCAAAGTCTAGAATTCTTCTCAAGAAAGCATGTTCTTTCAAATATTTTCTTAACTCTAAAGCAGATTTAATTGTCAAGAAATTATTTGGAACAATAAATCCTAATCTTCCATCTTCTGAGAGTTGATCCATAGCATGTTCAATGAATGCATAAAAAATATTAAAAGTACCATTTACCGTCGTTTCAAAAGTATTTTTCAAAAATTCTATGGTATCTTTACTCAAATCGTGTGGATTCACATATGGAGGATTTCCAATCACATACGAAAAGCCAATTCTCTGATTTAAATGAAAAGTATCTTTCCATCTCTCTTTCAGACTATTTTTGCATACGATATGAGGAATTTCACTTATTTCCTCCCCATACTTTTTGGTCAAAAGTCTCATAACCAATTTGCATCTTCGCACATTATCCTTGTTGATATCTATTCCAAAAATATGATCCCTCAGCAACTTTTTAATGGAAATCTGAAACCTTTCATGAATATATTCGATTGCAGAAACTAAAAAAATTCCACAACCACAACCAGGATCTATAATCGTAATCGTATCATCCCACACCATCAAGTCAGAAAACAAATTTTGAACAATGTAATCTGCAATATATTTGGGAGTAAAAACAATTCCATTTTCCGTTGTCTCCTGATTTTCCAGCAAAAACTCAAATAGCTCTATCACCGATTCGATTGTTCCTGAAAAACCACTTGTTGACAACTCATATGCTACTTGTTCTGCTTTCTCAGAACCTATTAAAAAATTTTGTTCTGGATGTAATGCATATTCAAAAATTCCATTTTCAATTTCATCCATCTCAAATTTTTCTAATTTCTGTATAATAGAACGATAGTCTTTTATACGGTTACTCTTTTCCATTTAAGTTTCTTTCTCCAATTATCTTATCTTACACCAACAAATTTTGTATCTGGTAACGCTCTGAATAAATCTCCAGAATCTCTTTTACAAAATTTTGAAAGTTCAATTTCTCATACTCTATGTTAAAATCTTCTGAAATCAGTCCTGCTTCTTTCAACTGATTGCTATTCGAGAACAAAAGAGGCTGCTCTTTATCAAAATCAACAATCAATAGAGCACATCTTTCATAACTATAATCTGGACCTCCAATTTCTCTACGATTGATTCCACTGAAAAAGCTAATATATTTTTCAAGATCCGTCTGTTTCTTTTTAAATCCAACCACCTTCTGTTTTACCAATTGATCATCATATTCATGAGTTGGAATCAGATAAACTTCTCCTAAAACAATATTGGAATAACGCATATGAAGATTTTGCGCCTCTGCAAAAGTTCTCTCAAAAAGAGTGTCCGCATTCTTTGCTAGACTACTCATCTGACTTCTCACATTTACAATCAGTGTATTCTCTGAATATTCTTCCCCATAAAGATCCACTTTTCTCAAAAATGCCAATGGTCCCCAACTAATTAACGTTGGGATCGGTTCTATGTTAGAAGGAACAATGCAGATGTCCTGATCTTTTTGCTTTAAAAAACCTGCTATTTTTAATTCTGGTTTTGTTTCATAAAGATGAGGATAAATATTATCAGGGCATACTCCTGCTTCTATGAATTCCTGTTTTACACCGTCATGGATAAGATTAATCAGGCTAGAGGATCGAATCACTGATTCTTTTCCTCTAGCACCATCCTCAAGAATCGCTTCTTCTATTAGTTTCTTAAACTTATACAACTGTTTATCCATAAACATACGATCCGTCCCTCCCCTTTTTCTTATTGTACCTTAAGAAATTCTACTAATCGTGAACTCCCCCGACTTAAAGAAGTCGAAACTTCCTGATTAAAAATATCTTGCTAAGTGTTCCTAATTATATCATATTTTTATTTTTCGTCCAATAAACGAATGCAATTATACACAGAATAAGCTGTACGGTCGAGGATGCCGGTGTGCCAAGGCCAATCTCAAACAGCGTCGCTCCTGCCATCTTGCTCACTGCATAGGCAATCGGAATTCTCACTCCAAATGCGCCGATCAATCCCTGGATCATCACAAACAAGGTCTTCTCGCATCCGTTGAAATATCCGATGAAACAGAACAAAAACGGAGTCAGGAAACAGTCAATGCCGTATGCTTTTAAATAGCTATGAGAAGCGACAATCACATCCAGATCCTTTGAGAACAGACTACTCAGGATATCTCCATGAATGTACGCAAGGAATCCCATAAACGCACCTGCAAGGAATGCCGTAACCATTCCCGATTTCAGCGCCGATTTTGCGCGCTCCGGCTTTCCCGCTCCACGGTTCTGTGCCGTAAATGCCGACATCGACTGCATAAACGCCGAGGTGACAAGCATCATAAATACGCAAACTTTCTCTGCAACGCCAACTCCGGCAGATGCCGTCACACCAAAGGTATTGACGATCATCTGAAGAACCAGAAATGAGGTTCCCACCAGAAATTCCTGAAGAGCAACCGGTGTTCCAAGTCTCAGTTCTTTTCCGATCACCCTGCCGTGAAAACGCACATCCTCCCGCTTTAAAAAAAACGGAAGTTGCTTTCTTCTGACAATGCCAAAAGACACCAGCACACTCACTGCCTGGGCAAGCACCGTCGCAAGACCTGCTCCCAGCGCACCTAAATGGAAGTCTGCGACAAGAACAAGGTCCCCCACAATATTGACCACACACGCAATGCAGACTGTCACAAGCGGAGTCTGGGAATCTCCGATTCCTCGAAAGACCGCACTGAGCACGTTGTAAGCGACAATAAAAAGAGAACCTGCTCCGCAGATTCGGATATAAGTGGTCGTCTCCCGAAATGCCTCCTCCGGTGCATGGAGCATGATCGCAATCCGCTCTGCAAATGTCAACAACATTACAGTTAAAATCAGTCCAAAGACCAGAAACAGACAGATTCCGCTTCCGATCGCCTCCCCCGCCTCTCTTGGCTTTTTCTGTCCAATCTTCTCCCCAACGAGAATTGTGATTCCCATTGCAAGACCCGTAATCACATTTGTCACCGTCTGAAGCAGATTACTTCCAGATGCAACACCGGAGACATCCGCGGTTCCCGCAAACCGTCCGACTACCAGAAGATCGACACCTCCATAAAGTGCCTGCAAAAACAAGCTGAAAAAAATCGGGATTGCAAACATAATCAGACTCTTAAAGACGCTTCCCTCCGTCAGACTTCTCATTTTTTGTTTCATTTTCCTCTCTCCTCGTATCTGCCATTTTTCTTACTTTTTCTGTTTTTCTCGTCTTTTTCCCTACCTCTATCTCGAACAGCAACCTGCTTGTGATACCTCACCTATAGAGGAGGGGGACATCTACTCCTGCGCCGAGTGCGCATCCTATCATATAAATAAAAAAAGCTGGACAGGACGCAGATATTTCAATCTACCGCCTTATCCAGCTTATCATTTCTTCTGAATGATTCACCCTCCAAACGAGCACCTGTATTATAGCAAATTATAAAAAAATGTCAAGCTCCGATTAGCCTTGACGAATCCCCTGGAAATACGTTATGCTGAAGATGCACTCACGAGTTTACAGAAAGGATTTTTTATTTGCTATGAGTTCTTCAATCAACCAGCATTTCACTCCGTGGAAGCTCTTGCAGTTTGCCACTCCGTCAATCATCATGATGATGTTCATGTCACTCTACACGATTGTGGATGGAATTTTTATCTCCCGTTTTGTCGGAAGCAATGCACTTTCATCTTTAAATATCGTTTTTCCCGTCCTCAACGTCGTGATCGCGGTTGCGACAATGTTCGGAACGGGCGGAAATGCAATCATCAGCCGTTATCTCGGAGAACAGAAACCGCAGGAAGCCAGAGAATGCCTGACCCAGTTCGTCGTTGTCAGCCTGATTTTCAGCATCGTGATTCTGATCCTGACTCAGTTTTTCCTGACTCCGATCTCCCTGTTTTTAGGTTCCAATGAGGTGCTTCTTGACGACTGTCGAATCTATCTGTCGATCGCAGTCAGCTTTGCCCCGGCATGCACGCTCCAGTCCCTGTTTCAGTCCTATCTGGTGACTGCCGGTCATCCGGGATTCGGTCTGTTTCTGACAATCGGAGCCGGCATCCTAAATGCCGTCCTCGACTACGTTCTGATCGTCCTCTGCAATCTTGGAATCGGCGGTGCCGCACTTGCGACGGGAATCGGTCAGTCCGTCCCCGCGATCGCCGGAGTCTGTTTCTTTCTTTTTTCCAAGAGAGAGCTGCACTTTACCCGGTTTCATCTGCGTCCGAAGGAGCTTCTTCTTGCCTGCTACAACGGCTCTTCCGAGATGGTCACCCAGCTTTCTAATGCAGTCGTGACCTTTCTCTTCAACATTGTGCTGATGAATCTCGCAGGCGAGCACGGAGTCGCAGCGATCACAATCCTGCTCTACGGACAGTTTCTGTTCAATGCGTTCTATCTGGGATTTTCAATCGGCATCAGCCCGATTGTCGGCTTTCAGTATGGCGCACGTAACAAAAAGGAGCTTGAGAACGTTTATCGGATCTCCTTCGTCTTTGTCGGAGCTTCGTCGATCGTTCTTCTGTTTGTCGCGATCTCACTCTCACGCCCACTTGTGACCGTGTTTACACAGGACCCGAAGACACTCTCGCTTGCAGTGACCGGATTTCCGATTTTTGCGTTCAACTTCCTGTTCAGCGGACTCAACATCACATCATCCGGATTTTTCACGGCACTCTCAAACGGAAAGATCTCCGCGATCCTCTCATTCAGCCGGACCCTTGTTTTCACCGTGATCTCCCTGCTCGTGCTTCCGCCGATCCTCGGAATCAATGGTGCCTGGGTTGCAATTCCGACCGCTGAATTTTTCACACTTCTGCTGTCGATCGCAATGCACTTAAAATATTTCCTTCGTCCGGGTCCAAAAAACTATTTTTCTACGACATAATAAACACTTATTAAATTCAAGTCGACGCTCGCAGGGCGCAATCACGCCCTGCTCTTTACATTTCCGATCGCTCAATCGCCGCTGTTGCAATCTGCTCCGGTGTGATCGGAAGCTCATAGAAACGCTTTCCGACCGCCCGGCAGACTGCGTCTGCGATCGCCGGGAGAGGGGTATTGATCACAACCTCGCCGATCGACTTTGCTCCAAACGGTCCCTCACTCTCATAACTGCTCTCAAATGCAACCCGAATCCGTCCGATGTCAGCACGCGTCGGAATCTTGTACTGCATCAGAGAATTTTCCAGAACCTGTCCTCGCTTTGTATAAGTGATATTCTCCGTCAGCGCCATTCCGATTCCTTGAAGGATTCCGCCTTCTGCCTGCACTCTCGCAAGGTTCGGATTGATCGGCGTTCCACAGTCGACAACACCCACGTAGTCGATAACTTCGACCTCTCCGGTCTCAAGATCCACCTCGACCTCCGCCGCACCGACCATGAACGGTGGCGGGGAGAGCTTGGAACTGTTCGTCACCGTCGCCTCGAGTGCAATGTCATTTCCACACATCGAGTCAGTCGCAAGATCTACCAGAGAAACCTTGCGCACCGTATCTTCTGCATCTCTGACAGATTTTTCCTCTGTGTCCGCTGTTGTTTCTGCACCCTCGTCCTCATTCTCCACATAAACCCATTTTCCATCGAAGCTCACATCCTCGGGCGCACATCCAAGTTTCTTTGCTCCGAGTTTACAGATCTGATCGCGAATTTGCAGAGCGCACTTTTCGACTGCCTTTCCGGTTACATACGTTGTGCTTGATGCATAGGAGCCGGAATCATAAGGGGAGAAATCCGTGTCCGCTCCGCAGACTGTGATGTCATCGATCGGGCACTCAAGCACCTCCGCTGCAATCTGCGCAAGAATCGTATCGCACCCTGTTCCCATATCCGCCGCACCGATCGCAAGCGTGTAGAATCCATCGTCATTGACCTTGATTGTCGCACTTCCGACATCGACTGAACCGATTCCGGAGCCCTGCATCGCCATACCAATTCCAACAGCACGGACTTTTCCATTTCCCATATCGCGAACCATCTTTTTGTGATCCCAGTCCACCATCTCGCGGACTTTTTTCAGACAGCGGTCAAGCGCACAGCTTGTATTGACCTGACCGTAGTAGGCAGGCATCACATCGCCCTCTTTTACGATATTCTTCTCGCGGATCTCAAATGGGTCCATGTTGAGACGCTGTGCAAGCTCATTGACTGCCGACTCAACTGCAAAAAGTCCCTGCGTCGCTCCATATCCGCGGTAAGCGCCCGACGACATGCGGTTTGTATACACCACATCGTTGACAAATCGGAAGGCTTCCGCTTTTCCGTAAAGCGGGATCGATTTGTGGCCGGAAAGTCCAACGGTTGTCGGTCCATGCTCCCCGTAAGCGCCCGTGTTCGACAGTGTGTAGAGGTCAATTCCCCGCACAATTCCATCCTTCGTCGCCCCAAGGCGCACATGCATCTCCATCTCGTGACGCGGGGTCGATGCCGTCATACTCTCCTGGCGTGTGTAAATGATCTTCGACGGTTTCTTCGTCATCCAGGTCACAAATGCCGGATAAACCTCACAGACTGAGGTCTGTTTTGCCCCAAATCCACCTCCGATTCTCGGCTTGCTGACTCGAATCTTTGACTTGGGAATGTGGAGCGCATTTGCGAGAATGCGACGACAGTGGAAGACGATCTGTGTCGAGCTGAACACATTCAATCGCCCATAAGGGTCAATCGAACAATAGGTGCGAAACGTCTCCATCATCGTCTGCTGGCACGCTTTCGTGTGATAGACACGATCAATCACAATGTCACAATCTGCCAAAACCGCGTCAATATCACCGTCCGAAGATTCTGCATGGGCACAGAGATTGCGCTTGTTGTCCGCTCCGACCGGACAAAGACTCTCCCAATTTTCCTCCGGATGGACAAGGACCGGATTGTCCTTTGCAGTGTGAAAATCGAGAACCGGATCAAGCACCTCATACTTTACTTTTATCATCCGAAGTGCCTTGTCAACACACGCCTCATCCTTTCCGGCAACAATCGCAACGACATCCCCGATAAAGCGCACATGGCGATCAATGATCAGGCGATCATACGGGCTTGCCTCCGGGTAAGTCTGTCCCGCCTGTGTGTAACGTCTTCCATTCTGGTCAATATCCCTCCAAGTGTAAATCACTTCGATTCCCGGCACCCGCATTGCAGAAGTCGTGTTTACCTCCTGCACTATCGCATTGGCATACGGGGAGCGCAACAATTTGACTATCAGGCAGTTCTGAGGAGCCAGATCATCCATGTAGACCGGCTGTCCCGTCACAAGCTGCATCGCGTCTTTCTTTCGCACAGCATGATTTACAATAAGATTTCCTTCGCGTTTCATTTTTTCCTCTCCTCCTCTCCCTGCACAGGCTTTTTCTCCTGCTGTTTGTTCTTTTTCCAGTCCAGAAATGCGAGAATTCCACGAAGCTGTCCCTCATATCCGGAACAACGGCAAAGATTTCCGGCAAGGTACTCCTTGATCTCCTCCTCGCTCGGGAATTCGTTTTCCCGAAACAGTGCAAGCGCATTCATGATAAATCCCGGATTGCAAAATCCACACTGCTCGGCACCCTGATCGGCAATAAAAGCTCCAAACTCCGCTGCCTCCTCCTGAAGCCCCTCTAATGTTGTTACTGTTCTTCCATCCACGCGCACTGCCAGAACAGAGCAGGACAACACCGGTTTTTCATCCAGAAAGACCGTGCAGAGACCGCAATTTGAAGTCTCGCATCCTCTCTTTACACTGTAACAGCCCATCCTTCTGACCAGATCAATCAGAAGCATATCCGGCTCGATCTCCTCGCTCACCTTTCTTCCATTTAGTACAAATGTAATCTGCATCGACTGTCTTCCCTTCTCTCAACTCCACAAAATTTCACCATTTTCATTTTTATCTTTCTTGGCGATTCGCACGATTCGCAAATCATTTCTCACGTCATTCAAGTCGCTCGACTGCACGTCTCACAAGAACTCCCGCCAAGTGTCTGCGGTACTGCGCACTTCCACGCAAATTGCTGTCTGTCACAATCTCCGCTCTCACCTTTTCAGAAATTGCCTGCGCCAGATCTGCATTCTGCTTCTGCAACTCCTCCACAAACTGCGCCGACACGCTCATCAGGACTGCTCTTGCCGGGCGAGCGCCAATCGCAATGCGGTAGCTTCCATCCTCCTCCCTTGCCGTCGCACATGTCAGAACCGGAAAATCCGTCTTCGTGTTCCGGACGGACTGATAGCAGAAATCCGCATTTTCTTTATGTACAATCACTTTGACGAGGATGTCTCTTCCCGCTCCCTCGCGCGCAAACGTCTCAAGCGGGACGATTCCGCCCTTGTACAGCTCGACTTCCGTCTTCATCGCCAAAAACATCGTCAAGACATCGGAAAATCCAAATCTTCCAAAAATGCTTCCGCCAACGGTTGCCAGATTGCGAAACTGCACACCAACAATGTGGCGCACTGACTCCCGAACCGCTCCATCTGTGTAGGCTTCAAGTCCCGCATGAAGCTCCAAATCGCGCAGAGTCACCATCGCACCAATCTCAAAGCGATCCTCCTTCTCCTCAATCTGATTTAAACCAAGTCCGGACAGATCAATCGCAGTTCCGACTCTGCCATGTCCCATTTTCAGCCAGAGCATTCCTCCTATTACCCGATTTGGCTTTTTCTGATTCAGCTCCCAGGCTTCCTCAAGGTTCTCCACCCGCCTGTACTCCCGGATTGTCATCATAATCGTGATCTCCTCTTATCTTTTTCTCTTGTCTTTTGTCTTTTTCTTTTATCTTTATCTTTTTCTTTTATCTTTCCCACATGTTTTCTTTGTTTCTTTTCCAGAACATTCTAAACCTCACTCTATTATATCTTTCATTTTAACATACTTTCTGCTATAATACCGTTGTTGTTTTATTTCTACAACGAATTTTTTTACTGTTCACGCATTGCGCAAACAGTAAAAAATCTTTTCAAAAGAGGGAGAACATTATGAAAAAGAACATCAAACAGTTATCGGCAATTTTTCTGTCTATGGCACTTGCATTTGGCACGACCGCGTGCGGAGGAAATGCTGGTTCCGTTTCTTCATCTGCTGAGACTTCTTCTGAGGTAGCTTCTGAAACAGCCGCTGAGACGAGCGCTGAGAATACCGCTGAGGAAACCGCTTCGGCAGACAGCACAGACGCAACTGTCACCTATCCGCTCACCGTCACCGACCAGCTCGGACGTGAAGTCACGATCGAGAAAGAGCCGGAGTCTCTTGTGAGTGGTTACTATATCTCCACCAGCCTGATGATTGCACTCGGACTTGACGAGAAACTCGTCGGTGTAGAGGCTAAGGCTGACACCCGCAACATTTACAAGCTCAGCGCACCGGAGATTCTCGATCTTCCGAGCGTTGGAACTGCAAAGGAATTTGATTTAGAGGGATGCGCATCCCTGAATCCGGATCTCGTGATCGTTCCGGCAAAATTAAAGGATTCGATCCCGGCAATGGAGGAGCTTGGTCTCACCGTTCTCGCTGTAAAACCAGAGAACCAGGATCTGCTCTTTGACGCCATCGATCTGATCGATCAGGCTACGAACACGGTTTCTGAGGGTGAAAAGTTAAAATCTTACATCACAGACTCTCTTGACAACTTAACCGAGACCTTAAGCTCTGCTGAAGACACCCCGTCTGTATACCTCGGCGGAAACAGCGCTCTGCTTGAGACTGCCGGTCCGGCTATGTATCAGTCCAGCCTGATCGAGAATGCAAAGGGTGCAAATGTTGCAGCCGAGATCAGCGATTCCTACTGGGCAGAGGTTTCCTACGAGCAGATCCTCTCCTGGAATCCGGACTACATCGTTCTGGCCTCTGATGCTTCCTACACGACCGATTCCGTCCTCACTGACAGCGCACTTGCAGATTGCAACGCAGTCAAGGAGGGACAGGTTGTAAAACTTCCTGATGAGATCGAGTCTCTCGACTCTCCGGTTCCGGCAGGCTTCCTTGGAAGCATCTACCTTGCTTCTGTTCTTCATCCGGACCTTGTCTCCGAGGAGGACTATCAGAAGACCGCCAGTGATTTCTATGAAACCTTCTACGGTTTCACCCCGGAAGTAACTGCACAGTAAACACCGAACAATCCGCATAAACAATGCAAAATTTTCACGATTTTCGCTTTCATATTTTTGACAAGCATCGCAGGACACATTGCTTGCGATCAAACAGAACCACACTGCTTGCAGGGATCTCTTCCCTGCTTGTGTGTGCGTCCTTTTTTACAGCCATCCTGATCGGAAAATATCCGATCTCCCTCACTGCACTTCTAGCGGGGGACAGGATGGCTATTCGTACATTTTGGATTCTTCGTCTGCCCCGCGCACTCATGGCACTCTTCGGAGGATTTGGACTCGGCATTGCAGGATTTGTCTATCAGACCATCTTTGGAAATCCTCTTGCCTCCCCCGACATCATAGGAGTCTCCTCAGGCGCAAGTGCCGGTGCTGCCTTTGCGATCCTCTTTGTCTCCTCAGGCATCGTCGGGACAACCGTCTTTGCCTTTGTCGGAGGACTTCTCGCTGTGTGCGTCTCTCTCGGACTCTCCGCCCTTGCTCCGGGAAAAAGTCGTTCCTCGATCGTCCTTGCCGGAATCGCCGTACATGCACTTGCGCAGACGATCCTGATGTTTCTGAAGCTGACTGCCGATCCGGAGAAAGAACTCGCGTCAATCGAGTACTGGATTATGGGAAGCCTTGGCGGGGTCACCCTCTCCAAGATTCCTTTTTCGATCGCAGCCATCTGTCTGTGCTCAGCTCTGATTTTCGCGCTTCACCGTCATCTTCTGATGCTCTCCGTGCACGAGGAGGAAGCACGCATGCTCGGGATCTCGGTCGGAACGATGCGGATGGCGCTTTTGTTTCTCGCAACGTTTGCTGTCTCCGCCGTCGTCAGCGTCACCGGTCTGATCAGCTTCGTCGGTCTCCTCGCCCCGCACACAGCAAGGATACTCTGCGGGCATAACCGGCGCTCCTGCTGTTTTTTGAGCGGTACGATCGGCAGTTTTCTTCTGCTCACCGCAGACACGCTTGCAAAAAGCATTGCCAAGACCGAACTTCCGATCAGCATCTTCACATCTCTGCTTGGCGCTCCGTTTCTGATTTATCTGATTCTTGCAAAAAGAGAGGAGGATACCCGATGACAGGGACATTTCCACACCCATCCCACGATCCTGCACCCTCTCTTGAATCAGTTTTTGAATCATCACCTAAATCATCCGACTCTTCTCCGGTCTTCTTCGCAGATCACCTTAGGGTCTTGCGGGGAGGTCACCCGATTCTCAACGACCTCTCGTTCTCGATCGAATCGGCAGGCACAATGACCGGACTGCTCGGCGCAAACGGATGCGGAAAGACGACACTGATTCGCACAATCTGCCAGGATCTTCCTCACTCTGGAAGCTGTAAACTGAACGGTTCTGTCCTGGAGGGTCTGTCTGTCCGCAATCTTGCGCGTCAGATCAGCTACATTCCTCAGCAGACGGGAATCTCAATCTCAATGTCTGTCCTCGATGTCATTCTGATGGGCTTTCATCCTATGCTCAAACTGTTTGAACAGCCCTCTGCCATGATGCGAGAGCAGGCATACACCGCGCTCTGCCAAACTGGAATTGAGAATCTTGCCGATCGGGATTACCTGACACTCAGTGGCGGGCAAAAACAGCTTGCGATTCTTGCTCGGACTCTCGTCGAGAACACATCTCTGTTGCTCCTGGATGAGCCGGACAGCTCTCTCGACTTTCCAAATCGAAGTTCGATGCTCCGCCTGATTGCCGAGACGACAAAAAATCACAACAAGACGACTCTCGTCTGTCTTCACAGCCCCGATCTCGCCCTGCAATTCTGTGACCAGATCCTGCTCTTAAAAGACGGGAAGGTCTCAGCATGCCTGCACCCCAAAACTGATTCGGATGAACAGATGGAGAAGGCGTTCGCCGAAATCTATGGTCCGGTTCGCCTCCTTCGAATTTCAAAAAATCAGGTGGAACCAGATACGCAGGATCGCCTTGTTCTGCTCCTGCTTTAATTATGAGGATTATTTTATGAAACCTATGATTCGCATCTGCCTCTGTGATGAGGAAAATAAACGATTTTTCGGAGAGGGACCCTGCCGTCTCCTCCATGCGATCGAGGAGACCGGTTCTCTGCGCTCCGCCTCTCTCTCAATGGAAATGGCATACACAAAAGCGCTTCAACTGATCCGAAATGCCGAGCGTGAACTTGGATTTCCTCTGACTGTCAGAAAAACCGGTGGAAAAGGAGGCGGTGGAAGCTGTCTGACCCCGGAAGCAAAGGAGTTTTTGCATGAATACGAAGCCTATCGTGATGCCTGCATTCAGGCCTGCACCGAGCTCTATTCTCAGAGCTTTTCAAAACAGTAAAAAAAAGCATCTGCTGATCACCGGAAGCCGAGGTGTCGGGAAAACAACTCTCTTAAACAGCCTGCTCCCTCTCCTTTTTCCTCTCCTTCCTTCAGATAATTCCGATGATTCTAATGATTCTAACGCTGATACATCTTTGAAGATTCCGGGATTTTCAACCCATGCAATCCCGAAAACCCGTGTCGAGATCCACGATCGAATCTCCGGAAAAATCGGTATCATCGGCACATTTTCTTCGGACCTCGCCTCCCAGAGCGAAATTCCATCCGGATGCCAGATGCAACCCCATCCGGACGGTTTTCTTGAAGTTGGAATCCCGGCGCTTCAACACGCGATCTCGATGAGCACAGAGAAGGCGCCCTGGGCAGTTCTCGATGAGATCGGCTATCTTGAGACCTCGTGTCCACCGTTTCTCAATGCTCTCGTCACTCTCTTTGACACAAGACCTGTCATTGCTGTGATTCGCAAGCAATCTCTACCGTTTCTCAATGAACTCAAACGTCGACCGGATGTCTTCGTGATTGATCTCGACGAACCTGTACTTCCGATCGGCTGTGTAATCATGGCTTCCGGTCTTGGCAAACGCTTCGGCTCTGACAAGCTGATGGCTTCCTTTCAGGGCAATCCCATGATTTCACAGATCCTTCAGGCAACCTCCTCTGCTCTCTTTGCGAGCCGGATCGTTGTCACACGCTCGAGAGCCGTCCAGACTTTTTGTGAGATTGCTGACATTCCCGTCCTCTTTCACGAATTTCCAGATCGCAACGACACAGTTCGCCTCGGTTTGACCACACTCTTGCAATCACACCCAAACCTTTCAGGCTGTCTCTTTGCGCTCGGTGACCAACCGCTGTTAAGCCGAGAGACCTTGGAGTCTATGGCAATCGCCTTCTCTCAAAATCTCGTTGCCCGATCTTGCGAAAGCGAAAAAGCAATTTCAGCAAAAAAAGGACCGGGTATCTTCCGTCTGTGTTTTGAAGAAGATCCAGATGTTACTCACCCGAATCCTTCTGTCACAGTCGGAAGCCCTGTCCTTTTTTCAAATTCTTTTTTTGAGGAGCTCCTCACCCTTCCCAAGGGAAAAGGGGGGAATTTCGTGATCCGAAATCATCCTGAAGCCGTTCATCTGATTTCCGCCCTCAGCCCCTATGAACTCATGGACGTCGACACCCCGGAAGATCTGAAGTTTCTTCTTGATCATGCAGGTTTAAATCTTTCATCACATTCATCCACGTAAGCTCTGTCCTTCGGATAATTCCGGTTTGCTCCCCCTTCCCACTCTTCTTATTTTTCATCTGCCGGGAGCAGGATGTTTAAGAGAATCGCTACAAATGCTGCCGGAACGATACCGGAGCCACCGAACACAAGCTGAATTGCCTCCGGCATTTTCGAGAGGATCGTCGCGTGCGCACCCATTCCGTATCCGACACCGAGTGCGACCGACACAATCGTCAAGTTGCGAGGAGTCATTTTTTCTCTCATAATCAGCTGGATTCCGCTGACCACGATCGAGGAGAACATCATCACCGCTGCTCCGCCGAGTACTGCCTGTGGCATGATCGAGACGATCGCTCCGAGTTTCGGGAAGAGACCGCAAAGCACAAGGAAAACAGCTCCGGTTGCAAGTGCCATGCGGTTGACCACCTTTGTCATCGTCACAAGACCAACGTTCTGGCTGAACGAGGTATTCGGGAGTACGCCGAAAAGGGCTGCAAAAGTAGAACCGATGCCATCACAGATCACACCGCCTGAGAGTTCCTTGTCCGTTGCCTCGCGATCCATTCCGCCTTCCATCACACCGGAAATGTCACCAACAGTCTCCACTGCGGTTACGACAAACATGATGAGCACCGGAAGAATCGCGCGAAGATCAAAGACGAGCTTGACTGGCATCAGCGCCGGAATGCTGAACCAGGATGCCTGAGCAACCTTATCCCAGTTTAAGACCCACGCCTTCGTGTACTCCGTTCCATCAACGGCAACGGCGGTATGCGGAAGCACGATTCCCATAATTATCGACGCGATATATCCCGCAATGATTCCGATCAGAATTGCAGATGAGCTTGCAAATCCCTTTGTGCCATGCTTAACCGCAAGAATTACAACCAGAACAAAGATCGCAAGAAACATATTTTCCGCAGATCCAAAATCCTTTGCACTGCTTCCGCCACCGAACGAGTTAATCCCGACTGCAATCAGAGAAAGTCCTATTGAGAGCACAACGGTTCCGGTCACAACGGACGGGAAAAATTTACGAAGCGGTTTTAAGAAAAATCCGAGCACACTCTCAAACAGACCGCCGAGCACCGACGCTCCCATAATTGCGCCGTAAGCGAGAACGCCTCCACCCATCGATGCAGCAACACTGTTGAAAACACCGATGAATCCAGAACTGGTTCCCATGATGATCGGCACTTTTCCGCCAACCGGTCCAATCGCAAACAGCTGAACCAAGGTCACCAGACCTGCGACTAGCATCGCATTCTGCAAAAGCTCCACCTGAAGATAAGCCAGATCGCTTCCTCCCGTGATTCCGCAGGCTCCTGTGATAATCAGAAGTGGGGTCAGGTTTCCGACAAACATTGCCAGCACATGCTGTAAACCAAGCGGAATCGCCTGGCTCAGTGGCATTTTCGCCTCAAATTCGTATGCTGGACCTTCCAGTTTCTTTTTCTCACTCATATCTTCTCCTTTTTTTGATTGGAAATGCGCATGGCATTCCAGAATGAATTATGAATTGTAAAATCGCACCCATTATACGAGATAATTTTTTTCATGTAAAGACTTTTTTGTCGAACACTGAGTTTTTCTGTCTGTTTTTTCATCGTATTTTTTCCACAACCGCTTTTTGATTGCTTTTCCTTCTGATTTTGTTTATAATATTTTTGCTGTTATAAAACGGCTGACGAAAGGATTTATTTATGAAAAAACGAGATTCGTTTCAAAGTAGCTGGGGATTCATCCTCGCCTGTATCGGCTCTGCCGTCGGAATGGGCAATATCTGGATGTTTTCCACCCGAGTTTCTCTCTACGGGGGCGGTTCTTTCCTGATCCCCTATTTTCTCTTTATCGCACTGATCGGATTTACGGGCGTTATCGGTGAGATGGCTTTTGGACGTGCCACAAAATCCGGTCCGATCGATGCCTTCGGTTCTGCCTGTGAGCGCCACGGCAAACGCAATATCGGCGAAGCACTCGGCATGATCCCTGTTCTGGGTTCTCTTGCAATGGCAATCGGCTATACCGTCGTCATGGGATGGATCTTAAAATATGCAATCGGCGCATTCACCGGTTCGATTCTCGCACCGGACAACCTCGATGGATTTGCCTCCACCTTTGGAAGCATGGCTTCCGCCTTTGGAAACAACTTCTGGCAGATTCTCGCCCTGGTCTTCTGTATGTTGATCCTGATGCTCGGAATTGGCGGTGGGATCGAGAAGGCAAACAAACTGATGATGCCGATTTTCTTCTTTCTCTTTGTGATCCTTGGCATCTACGTTGCTTTCCGCCCCGGTGCAACGAAGGGATACCAGTATATTTTTCAGATTGATCCAGTCAAACTCGCCGATCCGAAAACATGGATTTTTGCACTCGGACAGGCATTTTTCTCCCTCTCTGTCGCAGGAAACGGAACTCTGATCTACGGTTCTTACCTCTCCGATCAGGAAAATATTCCATCCTCAGCAGGGCGCGTTGCCTTTTTCGATACGGTCGCAGCGATGCTTGCCTCCCTCGTCATCATTCCAGCGATGGCAGCTGCCGGAGCACAGCTCAACCAGGGTGGCCCGGGACTTCTCTTCATCTATCTCCCGCACTTGATTCAGGCAATGCCGGGAGGTCGACTGATTGCGATTGTCTTCTTCACCGCAGTCCTCTTCGCCGGTATGACCTCTCTTCTGAATCTCTACGAGGCACCGATTGCCACCGTGCAGGAAAAGCTCCACCTCGGACGTGTCCCTGCCTGTGCAATCATTGGAGTCATTGGCGTCGTTGTCTCTCTTCTGATTCAGGGAATCGTCTCTGACTGGATGGATATCCTCTCCATCTATATCTGTCCGCTCGGAGCCGGACTCGCAGGAATCATGTTTTTCTGTGTCTGCGGAAAATCCTATGTGGAGACAGAAGTCAACCGCGGACGAGACAAAGCCTTCACCAGCTTATTTCTTCCGGTCTGCCGTTACCTCTACATTCCGATCTGCTTCTTTGTGCTGATTCTCGGAATCGTTCTCGGCGGAATCGGATAAACTTTTGACCGAAATCTGGATCTCCGTCAAAAACTGTTTCGAATCGTCCATCATTCCCTCATCAATCAACGTGATCTCTCTGGAAAATCCATTGACTTTCAGACGATGTTCCTTCAGGTAAACAAGAAGCCTCCGATCGTAGTCGGGGGCTTCTTTGTAAGTTCCGCAAAAACGGACAACCGCGCAGATTCCTGCCGGAATTCTTGCAACTTCTCCAATTTATAACAGCTTTCTTTTATTCATTTTCATTGCACCGTTTCCGTTTCCTTCTTTCTCATCCACCTGTATGCAAACAGACAGATCACAACGGAGACGAGAGAGCCGCAAGCTGTCGCCAGTCCCATCGGAAACAGCGTTGTCGGAAACATCACTGACATCAGGTAAACGCCCGGCACGCGCACAAGCACAATCGCTGTGATGTTGTGCAGAAACGAGAGTTCTGAGCGTCCATAAGCACAGAAATATCCGCTGAAACTGAAATGAATTCCCGCAAAGATACAATCCCAGATATATCCACGAATGTACTGCGCGCCCTGTGCCACAACAGCATGATCAGACGTAAACATTCCAACCACATTTTCTGCCATAAATTGAATCCCCACAGACACACAGACTCCAAAGATCACTGCAATAAGAATCGCATCGAAGAGCGTCTGTCTCGCCCGTTTCTTCTCTCCTGCACCGATATTCTGCGCACAGAGAGCAGAAACCGTGGAAAGCATTGAGGATGGCACAAGGAAGAGGAAGCTGATGATCTTCTCCACGATTCCTACGGCTGCCGAATCAGTCAGTCCTCGCCGGTTTGCAATGATTGTGATGATGATAAAGGCGACCTGAATCAGACCATCCTGCAAAGCAATCGGAACTCCGATCTTCAAGATTGCCCCCATTGCATTGTGATTTGGCTTAAAATCTGTTCTGCTGACGGAAATTCCCGTCTTTCTCCTCATAATCACAGTCAAAGCAATCACAACACTGATCGTCTGGGAAATTGTTGTTCCAAATGCAGCTCCCGCCGGTCCCATCTGAAAATATCCCATAAAGAGATAATCAAGAGCAATATTCGCTACACAGGCAACCGCAATGAAATACATCGGACTCTTAGAATCTCCGATTCCGCGGAAAATCGCACTGATGATATTATACGCCGTGATAAATGGAATTCCGATAAAACAGATCGTCAGATACGTCACCGTTCCGGAAACAGCCTCCTCCGGAGTGGACATCACACTGACAATCGGTCGCACAATCATCAGCAATCCTACTGTGAGTGCTACGGAAACACCCATAAACAGAATCGCCGTATTTCCCACTGCGGAAGATGCCTTTTTCTGATCTCCCGCACCGATTGCATGACCGATACTCACCGTCGTTCCCATCGCAAGCCCCACAATCACAACCGTCAACATGTGCATAACCTGACTACCAATCGAGACTGCCGTGATCCCTGCTACCTGATCAAACTGTCCAATGATAAAGAGATCCGCCATCCCGTAAAGTGTCTGAAGAAAATAAGACAACAAATACGGCAGAGCAAAACAGACAATACTCCCAAGTACACTTCCCGATGTCAGCTTGTTTTCTCTTTTATTCATCTCATTTTCTCCTTTATCCATTTTAATTAAAAAAACAAAAAGGCGCTTGAATCTGCGGACGCGTCACTGGCGCGTCCTTGATATGCAAAGCAAATAAAAAAGAATGTGCCCTGGCGCATTCTCGCGCCGAGGCGCGGTTGCTTCGGCA